>CAYYKS010000007.1:0-16791 GCA_964469255.1 uncultured Candidatus Saccharibacteria bacterium
CAGTTGAGCCCGCCCGACTGAACGATGTCAGTCGTTCGGGCGGGCTACGACCGCAAACTCTATAACCTGTTTATAACCACAGGTCCATCTATTATACATAAATCCCCTCTTTTTCCAAGCCCCTAGATGGTGTCGACGGGAAGACTTGCACTTCCGACATTGGGCTTATGAGTCCCACGCTCTACTACCTGAGCTACGTCGACATTCCAAGAGAATAGCATATTTTAAGACTTTTTCAAATTTTTATTTGCAAAAACCCAATTTATGATGTAATATACGAATCACGTTAGAACACTAGCGTTTATATAGCGGGATAGAGAAGAGGCATCTCGCAAGGCTCATAACCTTGAGACCCACGTTCGATTCGTGGTCCCGCAACAACAAGAACAAATAGATTATCGGAGTCTAAATAAACCCGTACTGACGAAAAAGACTTTCGTACATGGCTATTACCCTATTCGCTTCATGTTTAGAAATCTCATATGCCAACCCTTCGTGTGCTATTTTATTTCGTATGTTGTGCACTTCCCACGCAATAGAAAGCCCGTTAAAAGTTTCCTTACTGGCCATCTTGAGCCTATCCCCTAGGCTTTGGCCTTGAAAACCCAAATCTTTCATCATGCCTTCGAGCAAGGTGTCAGCCTCTATAATTGCCAGCTTCCAATCACTCGAACTATCCGAAGATAGGTATGTCAAAACTTTATTCCAAGCTTGGTTTTCAGATACTGCCACTACTCCGTGCGAGTCATGCCCTTCACCATGGCGCTTTGCATATTCATGTATCTCCTGGTGGTGGTGTGCGTGTTCCTTTTTTCTAATTTCAAACATGCGAATCGCGCAATAACAAATCACAGTTATAAAAAATACTGCGAGAAATGACAAAAAGGATTGATACAGCGCATACATACGGGCATTCACAATATTGTGATAAAGCTCCGTAATAATACTAGATCCCTGAGAAAAAATGTACGCTGGGTTTAAAATCTCAGTTTGAAAAAGCGCTGCCCCAGAACCAGCCAAAAATAGCACCAAAATGATACTTATAAAGATTGCTTCTAATCTAAACTCGGACATATGTGAATATATTGTATCACAATCCTACCTTTCTAGACTTTCAAATTTGTTACCTACTTCAAACAAGGACTCTTCGGCAAAATGCGGCGCCATGAACTGAATAGAGAAAGGCAGTCCTTCTGAATTTTTTCCTGAAGGCAGTGCTATAGAAGGCACGCCAGAGAGGTTTGCTGGAGCTGAGAAAATATCGCACAAATACATAGCTACCGGATCATCCATCTTCTCCCCGAGTTTAAATGGCGTCATCGGCACCGTCGGCGTCAAAATATAATCCACTTTTTCAAATGCATTCAGCACTTCTTCAGTGATTTTTCTACGCACCTTGATAGCCTTGTTGTAGTAAGCGTCATAGTATCCGTGTGACAACACGTAAGTACCTAGCAATATTCTTCTTCGTGCTTCCGCGCCAAAACCTTTACCTCTACTTTTTTTATATACTTCACTCAAGTTCGCCCCGTCACTACTGTAACCATATCGTATACCATCAAAGCGAGAAAGGTTGGTAGATACTTCGGCGGGCATAATTATGTAGTACACGGCCAGTGAATACTTTGCATGTGGTAATTCTATGTCCACTATTTCATATCCAGCGGTTTTTAATTTTTCTAGTGACTGTTTGAAATTTTCTTGTACATCGGCATCTACACCGTCTTTGAATAGATGCCATGGTACACCAATTTTTTTACCCCTCTTTGTTTCTTTGGTAGTAGAAGTTCTCAATCTATCGGGAACAGAAGTACTATCTTCTGCATCGTACCGAGAAAGCAAATCAAAAAGGATTTTTGTGTCATCTACACACTTTCCAAAAGGCGAAACCTGATCAAGGGAATTTCCCATAGCAATAATTCCCTGCCTTGATACTGCTCCGTATGTAGGTTTGAGGCCCACCAGTCCGCAAAAAGCAGAAGGCTCGCGCACCGATCCGCAGGTTTCAGTACCTAGTGCCGCCAGAGTCATGTCGGCGGCTAGCGCTGCAGCAGAGCCTCCAGAAGACCCCCCAGGAACACGACTAGTGTCTAGCGGATTCTTGGTCACCCCATAGGCAGAAGTCTGAGTCGATGAACCCATGGCAAATTCATCCATATTTGTACGGCCTAAAAATACAGCCCCCGCTTTTTTCAAATCCTGCACTACCGCCGAATCATAAGTGGCTTTATAGTTTTCTAAAATTTTTGAACCAGCCGAAACAATGTGTCCTTCATATAAAATATTGTCCTTCATGGCTACTGGAATGCCCGTCATCATTACTGCAGTGCCGTCTGTAAACCTTTTTTGTGCCTCTTCGGCTTGTTTTTTCACATCAGCAAAAACTTCGAGGTATGCATTTAATTCTGTATTTTTAGCTTTAATATTTTCTAGGTATGCCTCAGCGAGCTCTACGCAAGAATACTTCCCTTTCTTCAGATCTTCGTGGGCTTTTGCTATTGTTAAACTTTTTAGATCAATCATAAAATTAAAGAATCTTTTTCACTTTCAAAAATCCATCCTGTGAGGCTGGGAATTGTTCAATAATCGAATCACGAGAGTATTCTCTAGGCAAAGATGTATCTTCGCGCCATACATTATAGTTCGTATCGTTAGCCTTAACATCCCCCACCTCCACTTCTTCTATTTGCTTAACATATTCCAAAATACCCTCCATATCGTGAAGCAAGGACTCCTTTTCCTCTTGTGATAGCTCGAGTTTTGCCAGCTCCGCCAAATTCTCCACATCCTTTATATTCATAAAAAAAGTATAGCAAAATAAGCACAAAAAACAAACCACGAAATGTAAGCTATCGCTTACATTTTTACTAACCTATTAAAGCTTTGATTCTATCCTCTGTCGGCGGATGAGTAGCAAACAAACCACCAATTTTTTTACCAATACTATTAGAACCCTTTGGGTCAGCAAGATAAAGGTGGGCGATAGCGCCAGATTGTCTGTGCATCGGCTGGCTGTGCTGTGATATTTTTCGAAGTGCGTTCGCTAGACCTTCTGGATATCGAGTCAGCAATGCGCCAGACGCATCTGCCAAAAATTCTCTTTTGCGAGATATTGCTAGCTGAATGATTGTAGTAAAGATTGGCGCCAAGATTGAAAGCAAAATTCCGATTAGTATCAAAACACCTCCAGCTTTATTATTGTCATTGTCTCTGCCTCCCCACATTAGATTGCGAGTAAATACATCAGCGAGTATTGCCACAAACCCCACTAGCACGGCAACCACGGTTGATAGCAACATGTCTCTGTTTCCAATATGCGAAAGCTCGTGCGCGATCACACCTTCGAGTTCATTCTTTTCAAGTATTGCTAGAAGTCCGGTTGTAGCTGCTACCACTGCGTGGTCCTTATCCCGACCGGTTGCAAATGCATTCGGCGCGCTGTCTTCTATTACATAAACTTTGGGCATAGGCAGTCCTGCGGTAATGGCTAGATTCTCTACGCTAGTATATAGATTAAAGTATTCTTCCCTCTTGGCCTCCTTTGCGCCAGCCAGTTTTAGAACTATCTTGTCGGAAAACCAATAGGAAAAAAAGTTCATGAGCACACTAAAGATGATAAACAAGTACAAGATATTCGGGTTGTTGTAGTACATACTGAAAAACCATCCGAAACCCACGACCACCGCCAAAAACACCCCCATCAAAAGGTAAGTCTTAGTAACGTTTTGGGACTGATGAGTATACAAATTAGATGACATATTTTTAGTATATCACAATATAGCTGATAGGATTTTATTTGAGTTCTAGGTCAATTTCCCCTTCCATGGGAGCAAACATATCACCAAAAACTTCTTCAAATGGAGTGGTCTCTGCAGGGGCGACAATTCTAACTGGTTTATTGAATCCGCCAAATGTTCCAGCAAAATTTATTCTTACGACTTCCGATTTCTTCGGGTCCGGTGCTAGCTCTAAGTTTAGGATCATCTTGTTCATATAGTTATCACCCTTGCTTATCCAGATCGATCCATCTATTTTTCTTACTGCTTCAAATTCTTGATCGAAAGCCACAGTATCAAAATACGGTTTACCATCTTCGCCTTGGCGAGTCGTATTCAAATACTCGCCTATTTTGATAATGTAAGCCTTCAGGGCTACGCGGTCCATGCCAAAAGAAAAATGCCGTGACAGATCTCCATTGATAGTCTCTGGTGTAAGCTCTTCTAAAATTTTAAAACTTTTGTCATTGAGTGCAGTTTCGTAAATAAACTCTTTTTCTGCTTCGGTAAATCCCCGTAGGCTTTCTTGGAGTTCTTCACCCTCGATTGGGAATGAGAACCATTTATCGGTAAATTGGCCTGCCATCTCTTCGGCTATTGCCGGAATTTTTCCTACTCGGAGGTACCCCATCTTATCGATCACCCGGAGTCCACCAGCTATCGAAAGCATTCCAGATCCAGCTTCAATGTCAAAATCATATTTAGGATTTTCTAAGTCGCGGGTATCATAAGATCCTTTCAAACTAAATGCTACCTCGGTCATACCGAAACCTAAGAAGAATTTGTTGGACTCAGGATCTTCCTTGGCGATATCTTTGAAATCAACACTCATTGTCACATCCAAATTCCCACTTTCTAGATCCAAGAAATTTTGGTTTGCCGCCATGATAAGCTCTTCCGGAGTAAGGGCATTCTGAGAATAGTAGGCATAGGATGCCCATCCACCTATTCCGATTAAAACCAAAATTATCAAAGACCAAAGAGTCTTCTTGCTGCTAGGCAGAGGGGCTTGTTCTATATTTTCTGGAGGCATGAGATTGGATTTAAATTTTTAAAATTTTACTTCAACAGGATTTTGAGCAGCATCATTATCCGCCAAATCAAAGAATTCCATTTTAGAGAAGTGGGCCAAATTTGCAATAAGGTTTGACGGTACAGATTCTACTTTGATATTCAAGTCACGTACATTGGTATTGTAAAACCTTCGTGCCGCTTGGATTTTATTTTCAGTATCAGATAGTTCAGCCTGTAGTGCCAAGAAATTTTGATTAGCCTTCAAGTCTGGATAAGCTTCAGCTAACGCAAAAACTGATTTTAATGCACCGGTCAGCATGTTTTCAGCTTGCGCATGCTCTGCTGTAGGACCGCTCGCCCCCATAGCCATATTTCGAGCCTTAGTAACATTTTCAAAAGCAGATGATTCGTGAGTAGCATAACCCTTTACAGTATTTACTAAATTTGGAATCAAATCATATCGGCGTTTTAGTTGCACCTCGATATCTGCCCAAGCCTCTTTAGCACGGTTAACAAGCCCTACAAAACCATTATAAGTAAGAACCGCCCACAATAAAACTACCCCTAAAATAATTAAAATAATCATGTATTCCATTATAGCATGTAGGTAAAATTGTCAATAATATTCTACTCTGCATTCAAAACCCCTCTCGTAATAGGCCCCATGATACCATCAGGAACAAGACCTTTGGACTTTTGGAATAGCATAAGAGCGGATTTGGTTTTAGGTCCAAAGTAATTTGTTTCGTTACCTAGAGATCCAGGACCAGATAGAGATACAGGAAAACCGTGAGCATTTAGATACTTTTGTAGTTCTTTGACATCTTCACCTGTAGAGCTGTTACGTAATGTTTTAGTAAAAATATACTTCTGGATTGTGTTTGAGATGTTTGAGTTTTGAGTTGGATTTGGATTTGAGTTGTTTGTATTAATGGTTGGATTGTTTGGTGCGGTTGTTCTAGGCCGTAAACTTCGTCTACTGCCACTACTATTACTTGCTGGAATAATTTCAAAGTTTGCAGTTATAGACAGATCAGCAGTTATGTTTGTATCTGTTCTTGGGTTAGCTGTAGAAGCATCACTCCAGTCTAGGAAACGATATCCAGCATTTGGTACTGCAGTTACGGCTGTACCGTCTTCTCCTTCATCTATGGTTTGAGAGGCTGTTCCTGTGAGAGTACCGTTTGCGCCGGCGGTGTAGGTGAGAGAGTAAGTGGTGACTTGAGAAAATTTACTAAGAAAAGCATCTGAGCTACCAGCCAATGTATGAGTATCTACACCTACAGTTGGATCAAAGTCCATGCTAGCACTACCAAAATCTCCAACTAGGTACACGTTGTTATTAGAATCGACTACGATTGAATTCGCCGCATCATAACCATCACCCGCCACAGCCTTCGTATACCCATACGAAGCATCGGCATTTATTTTAGTAAAAAATATATCGTAAGATCCATCGTTGTTTCCGTTTGTATATGTGTCTACTCCTGGTGTTGGATCTAGGTCAATAGTGTTACTACTAAAATATCCAGCTATGTATACATTATTATCAGAATCGACTTCAATTGATTTTATCACATCACCAGCACTACCTCCTGCAGTTTTAGTATACCCATACGAACCATCAGCATTTATTTTAGTAAAAAATATGTCAGTTCCCCCATTACTTGTATGAGCGTCCACTGCTACAAATGGGTCGAAGTCCACACTAGCCCCACTAAAATTTCCAGCAATATAAACATTGTCATAGGTGTCGACGCCAACTGAATTTACCACATCGCCACCGCCACCGCCTATGGTCTTGGTATACCCATACGATCCATCGGCATTTATTTTAGTAAAAAATATGTCAGTATCTCCATTATTTGTATGTGTATCTATGCCCCCTGATGAATCAAAATCCATACTACCAGTACTAAAATGCCCACCCAGGTATATATTGTCAGCAGAATCAAGTTTGATTGAGTAAATAAATTCACCACCACCCCCACCTACAGTCTTTGTATACCCATACGATCCATCGGCATTTATTTTTGTTAAAAACATATCGCTGGATCCATTGTTTGTATGTGTGTCTATGCCCCCTGATGAATCAAAATCCACACTTACATCAAAAAAGTATCCACCCAGGTATATGTTATCAGCAGAATCAATCCCGATCGCACTTATCACATCACCAGCACCACCTCCTGCAGTTTTAGTATACCCGTATGAACCATCAGCATTTATTTTAGTAAAAAATATGTCAGTATCTCCATTGCTCGTATGTGTATCTACACCTACAGTTGGATCAAAGTCCATGCTTGCACTACCGAAGTACCCAGCTACATATACATTGTTACTAGAATCAAATGCAATAGAGTTTGCGCTCTCGTAGCCATCATCCCCCATAGTCTTAGTATATCCATACGAACCATCAGCATTTATTTTAGTTAAATATATGTCAAAAATTCCATTACTTGTATGTGCATCCACGCTTCCTGATGGATCAAAGTCCATACTTGTACCACTAAAATATCCAGCTACATATACATTGTTATCAGAATCAATCGCGGAAGTTACGGGGCTTATATATCCCCCAGCTACGCCTGTAACTTTTGTGTATTCATAAGCGGTCACCACTTGCTCGGCGAAAACATTTTTAGTAATACTACTAAAAGAAAAAGTAAACACAATAACAACCAGCACGATATTTTTTATATATCTAAAAATATTACTCATTCCCAATATTATAGCACGGATGATAAATAAAAATTTATTTATCTTTTTTCTGCCACTCCTCTGTCAGCACCAATAGCGGTGAAGCTAAACATATAGATGAATATGTTCCCAAAAACATTCCGGCAGTGAGCATTAAAGCAAAGTATTTAGTAGAAGTAGGACCAAAGAAAACCAAAGCAAGTAGTACTAATATAACAGTGAGTGATGTACTAATAGAGCGGGCGTAAGATTGATCTAGACTATGCCCCACTACATCGCTAAAGTTCACTTTATTTAGATTTTCCTCTTTTAGATTTTCCCGAATACGATCAAAGATGACGATAGTGTCAGAAACTGAAAGCCCTAATATAGTAAGTATGGCCACCACAAACAAAGTATCAATTTCGAGGCCGTAGTACCTAGAAATCACAGTAAATATTCCTGCTGGTATTATCACGTCGTGCAGAAGGGTGACGATAGCGATAAGTCCATACTTCCAAGAGGAAACTACATTTGAAACACCTCGGAAAGCAAAAGCGATAAAACAAATTATAGCGATAGATACCAAAATAACAGCGACTACGGCTTTTCTGGCTAGCTCTTTACCAACCGAAGGGCCGATAGAATTAAAACTTTTTTCTTCGAGCGTCTGCTTACCATCTAGAGATAGCGCCTTTAAAAGATCAAGGTGCTCTATCTCATCTAGGGCACGAGACTTGATAATATAACCCAGCTTATCTACCGGCTGGATGAGCACTGAACCTAGCTCAAGAGGCTGTAGTTTCGCTTCTAAAACTTCTTGTTCAGGACGTTCTGCTGTATAGACCACCTCAGTCAATGCTCCCCCTTTAAAGTCTATACCTATCTTTGGCTGGAATACAAAAAAAGAAATAATAGACAGGACGACTAATATTGCAGATACGCTGATAAATATTTTTTTGTATTTTATGATGAACATATTATTTATGCTTTATTTATTGAGACCTGAATTAAATAAAAAGCGAGCGGTTTTACCGTCACCAACAAAACTGAAAACGGCCAAAAATACTCGAGTCACCGTGATTGCTGTAAATAACGACACCACCACTCCCATACCGAGAGTCAGAGCAAAACCTTTGATTAGGGACGTACCAAACCAGAAAAGAATAACCGCAGTGATCAAACTAGAAATATTGGAATCGCGAATAGCTAGCCAAGCTCGGGTAAAACCTATAGAAAGTGCTTCGGAAATTTTCTTACCCATTTTCAATTCTTCTTTAACACGTTCAAATATAAGCACGTTTGCATCTACCGCAATACCCATCGAAATAATAAACCCAGCTATGCCCGCCGCGGTCAGTGTAACAGGAATCAGTTTAAATAAGGCTAAAATAATGAGAACGAAAACACACAGTGACAATACAGCAATAAGTCCAGGTAGTCGGTACCAAAGAATTAAAAATATAGCTACCAATAAAAAGCCCACAGACGCCGCGCGAACGCCATCATTTAAAGCCTTGTCGCCTAGTGTTGCCCCGATGATTTGGGTAGATTCCAAGCTTATCGGCACAGGCAGAGCTCCATAATTTAGATTTCTTACGAGCTCTCTGGCTTCCTCTGGGTTAAAAGACCCGGAGATAACTGCTTGTCCGTCGGTAATTTCTGATTGAACTACAGGTGTCGAAATAGGCTGTCCATCCAAATAAATAGCCACAACTTTACCGAGGTTGGCTTTGGTGATTTCAGCGAAAAGTTTTGTACCAGTTTCATCGAAAGAAAGCAGAATACTTGGCTCACGAGTATTTGGATCAAATTGAAGTGTGGCCTTATCTAAATATCTACCAGTTAGCTCAGTATTTACAAATGGATCATTTAAATCAATCTCGGGCAAAACTACTTTTCCGTCCTTGCCAACCTTTGCCTTGATAGGTTGGTCCTCCCCTCTTTCAGTTTTAAATTCTAAAATAGGCGTCTGTCCGATCATTTTTTTGGCCTCTTCCAGGTCATCCACTCCAGGTAAATCCACTATGAGTTGTTCAGGAGCACCAGAAATAAAGCTACTCTGTTGCACTTGCACTACGGGCTCAGAAACTCCGAAAATATTTACCCGACGTTCGATGACATCACGCAGAGCTTCCATAGAATCATCGACTTCGCCCGAAGGTATAGCACTGACATCAGCACTATAAACCAAGTGACTTCCCCCAGACAGGTCAAGCCCCAAACGGAAAGGATGATTCTGGAAGAATGCCTTTTCATTTTCGAAATTTTTATTTAGCTTGGGTTCAGATTTATATACAAAAATACCCACGGCGCTGGCCAAAATAAACACGAGCAATACTGAAGCAATTTTATGTCTCATAAATATGTTATGCCATTCTATACTTTTTCACGGAATATGCAACCAAAGCCCCAAGCACAAATCCGCCCAAAATATCTACTGGGTAATGCACCCCTCCGGCTATACGAGCAAGTCCTATCAATATTGCAAACCCTATAAATATATACCCCACCCGTTTGTGCAGGAATAATATTGAGAAAGCCAAAGCCATGAAAAATGTTGCGTGACCAGAAGGAAACGCGAAGCCAGTTTCAGGAAACAGTGGGGTGATGTCGGGTAATATAGCAAAAGGTCGATCGATATGTATCAGCGATTTCAAAATTTTAGAAACTACCCAAGCAAAACCCGAAGTTATAAAAACCATAAGTATTTCTTTTTTCTTCTGCAAAAAAACTGTGTATGGACTCTCGGCCTTAAAAACTTCGTGATGGAAAAGTAAAAATAATCCAGCGATTATTATCACTATGTATGGGAAATATACTGCCGCTAAAATTATAAATTTATCTACAAGCTCTGACTTGTGCGCAAGATTATAAAAAAAGAAAAAGATTGAGTTGTTCATAAAGACATTATACCAAAACAAAATCATCAAAGATAACTCAAATTACACATTTACGCCATGGCTGATATATGTAAATCGAAAGGTTTAGCGAGTTTAAAAGTTCTAAACTTATCCCCTATTTTAATCTTCTTTAGATAATCCAGGAATTCCTTAGGAAGCGGAGAGGGCCCAACCCAGACACTCTTTTGTATCATAATATACTCAAACTTGATTAATTGACGCCTAAACCAATCTCTTTCCTTCTTCATCTCGTGAGGAATATCATACATAACTATAAGATTCTTTGGGGACACACCTTTAAATGGTGAAATAAAATTAATATTATAAAAATTCCTTTTTCTATTAAGATATTTTTTACGATCATGCTTCTGTTCTTTATTTAAAACTGGTAATCCGAAAGCATTAACTCGCATACCTTTGTAAAAATTTTTACCGTTGGTCATACTTAATATTATAGGCTAGTTACACATATAAGCCATGGCGTATATGTGTATTACTGAAATTTTATAGTTATATTTCAAATACTTGATATTCCCCTTCTTTCAATGCATATACTGGTAGGTCTTCTTTGTATTTCTTCAGCTCTTCTAACCCCTTATTCCAATCAATAGGTCCGCGAGAATCATCAGCCCCGTAAGTAGACCCAAAATGAGGTAAAAACTTTACAGGTAAAATACCCATACCATCCATACACTGCCGCCAATCACAAGTCCAAAAATATTTAACTAATGCGTCCGAGCCAGCAGAACTTGTAGCCACCACCTTGCCTTCCCAAATTTTTGGAAGATCAAACTGCTTAAGCCAAAATTGTAGCAAGTAATCATCTCCGCCATGTATGTAAACCACATCTGCTTTTTTAACTTGTTCTTCAAATTTTTCTGGGAATGCTAATTCAAATACGGGATCCACGCCTTCTGGAAACAAATTAGACATGCCTTCTTGGTCATCTTTAAATATTTGATCCCAATCTTCTCTAGGTTGAGCAAAAGCACAAATAAGTAACCGAGGATTTTTATTTAAACCCTCAAAAATCTCAGCGTAAAATTTCTTTGCTAGATCTGGGTTATTACTTACCCCGCCTGAATTTAAAATATACTTCGTCATATTATTTTGATTTTGCTACTTTGAGTACATTAGATAGGAGCATAGCCACCGTCACAGGGCCTACGCCGCCGGGGGTTGGGGTTAGGAAACTCGACTTCTCGACCACTGAATCAAAATCCACGTCGCCCACTATTGAACCATTTTCTTCGGAAGTTCCTGCATCTATTATAACAACACCATCTTTGACCATATCGCCTGTTAGATATTTTCCTTGGCCTAAACCAGAAACTATTACGTCGGCATTTTTTATCAGCTCTTCTTTGTTCTCTGTACTTCTAGTCACAATATCCACCGCAAGCCCTCGAAACTTTAGCAAGGCGGTAACAGGTCTGCCTACCAGTGTTCCCTGCCCCAACACTAATATTTTTTTACCTTCAAGATTTAAGTTCAAGGAATCTAGCACCGCCATACAAGCCAGTGCAGTAGGAAAACCCAGGGTATTTTCATTGTTGTAAAATTTACGCCCGCCTACAGCACCCAGGCAGTCCACATCAAGCTTTGGGTCTATAGCGTCGAGCACCGCCTTTCTATTTATATGTTCTGGTAGCGGTAGCTGAATGATTATTCCGCACATGTTTTCTAATTTATTTAAAATATGAATTTGAGAAATTAATTCTTGTGTAGTTATGCTTTCCGAAAAACTAGCGGTATGAAATTTTATTCCTACAGATTCTGCTTTTCTACTTTTGATTCCTACGTATTGTACTGAGGCTGGATCTGCTCCCACTAAGACATCACAAAATACTGGCACAAATGGTAACAGCAGCACCTCGTTTTTAACTTTAGCTAATATATCCTGACTGATTTTTTTTCCGTTGATTGTTTGCATAGGCTTTAGGCTTTAGGCTTTAGGCTTTAGCTAGTTTCCTAGAGCCTAGTGCCTAGCGGCCTGTATTAATTAAATCCCCAAAAACTCATTCTTCATATCGTCCTTGTGGGCAGACCGAGCATAGCGCCGCATACTCATGAGTATTCCGAGCCCCATAAATTCGGCCAGTAGGTGCGACCCACCGTAGCTCATAAAAGGCAGTGGGATGCCCGTCACTGGCATCAGCCCTACATTCATACCCACATTTATGAGTATATGGCTCATAAAGAATATAGCAATACCCATGCCGAAAAGTATCTCGAAATTCGAAGCCCCGAGCGAGGCTATGTGTAGAATCCTCCAGATGACCAAACTGTATAAAATTAAAATTGTGAGCGACCCTATCAGCCCCCACTCCTCGGAAAAAGCCGCAAAAATAAAATCCGACTGTGGTTGAGGTAGGAACTTAAGCCGTGACTGAGTGCCGAACCCCAAGCCTTTGCCAAATACCTGACCGCTACCAACGGCAATGGTGGATTGAAAAGCATTGTAGCCAGTACCGTGAATATCCGCCACCGGATTTAGAAAGTTTGTGATGCGCGCTTTTTGGTACGGTGCAAAAACAAAAAACCAAAGCACTAAAAATGCAATTATCCCAGCGCCAAATACCAGCGCTAGATGTTTTTTTGAAATTCCAGACACCAGCACCATCCCAAACCATATGGCTAGTAGTATCATCGCCGAACCAAAGTCCGGCTGGAGCAAGACCAGTACCACTGGTATGATCGCGTAAAAAAAGGAAATGAAAATATGTTTGGTATCACGTATTTCCACATGCCGACGAGAAAAATATTTCGCGAGAATTAATACCAGCACTAGCTTCATCATGTCTGCCGGCTGAAAGGAAAAGAACCCAAAATCAAACCAGCTCTGCGCGCCGTTCGAAATACTACCGACTATGAAAAGAAGTAACAGTATTCCAGACAAGGCAGCAAAAATAAACATGAGCACATTGGTGCGCTTCAAGAATCCGAAATCAATAAAAGAAAAAATATAAAAGACTATTAAAGAGATTGCTACCCAAATCATTTGCTTGCTGGAGAAATCTCCTGCACTCTCCACGGGTATAAAGGACTTCATGGTCACTATACCAGCCGCCATGATAGGCAGAATGAAAAGCACTAGCAACCAATCCACACCGTTAGATATTTTTCGAAATGATTCACTCATTACTTTAACCGTGCTCCAAAGACATCGAACATCGGGATTATTTCTGTAGACAACACCTTACCTGAAAACTTCTCCGGCCAAGTAAAGGTGACCTCGCGTACTTCTTCCCCTGCTAAAACCTCTACATAAGTCTGACTGATAGATATAGCATTGCCGAGTTCATCGTAAAGAATAGCCACCAAATCCACCTCAGGGATTGCTAAAAGCGAATTGTTTTTTATGGTAGCTGAGAGCCTTGGTGCGGTGTCCTCCCCTTCAAGCTTGATGTCTGACACCAGCACTTTTACTTGGCTGCCTGTGTCTTCTGATACTTGGGACCAAAATGGAACTTCGGTAAATTCAAAAGTGGTGTACACCGGTATCGAATACCCCAGTCCTACCGCCGGCTCAAACACAGCGAAATTTCCAGATGGAGGTATCACTGTATGTCCTTCGCGCATGCCGATATAAACATTGTTGGCATCGGCAAAACGGAATCGATAATTTATTTTTCGTACGGCTTTGTTCTTGTTGTGGTTTTCGATATAAGCCACTGCGTTGTAACGGCCATCTACCACACGAAAAGCGCGAGACCAAAGAATAGAAACCGGGGCGATGTCGTCGATGCAAGCCCGAGAACACAACCCTCCGCAGTCTACACCAGTTTCCGCCCCATTTCTTCTGCCGTCAGTACAGCTAGGTTCAATATTTAAATATGGAAAAATTACGAAAAATATAAAAACTCCGAGAAATCCTAAAAAAATTACGAGGTAAAAAAGTTGTCTTTTGAGTGCCCATGTCATGAAAATAGTATAGCACAATGTTTAAAGGGCGTCCGAGTCGTTGTGTTGACTGGACGCCCCTTGGACCGCTGTAAACTCAAGCGGTGATCGAACGAACGGCTACGGACTTGTGCGGGGACGGCTATCTCGGGAAAACCAATCGGGATCCTTTCGAATCCTGATGTGACGTCTCCGAGCTTCACGCTTTGCTTTCCGCTTCTCGCGAAACTTGTGAAGCCTGACTGGCGCCTCGTCCACGAACTTCTTGAGCCAGATGTACGGCGTGGTGCTTCGCAGTTGATGCAAAACACCAAACCACATAACGGCCATCAGAAACCCGACGACGATTACAACTGTTTGAGTCGTCATAAACGACCCTCCTTCCTGTTTTCCTCACTAAGAGGACCGCCTTAAAAGGCGTGGTGAACTACAATACTACCTATAAATTATATACCATTTTTAATCAAAAGTCAAGCTAAAAAAGCCCTTATTTAAGGGCTTTTTTAGCGCAATATTATGGTTTTCTCCAATTTGCTACTACTACTGCTTCTGGTGAATTTCTGTGTAAAACAATGGAACGGTTTTTAGAATCTCCGACAACTTCCCCTTCTTCTGCTTTCCCGTCAGACTCATAATGAGCTCTACCGTTTTTGATTGCGTTGTCCCAAACAGGATCCATTTCCGGACTAAATTTTCCAGTTATGCCTACAGTTTTTCTTCTTTCTCCTTTCAAGAGTTCTACAATGCCTTCTATATTGTACAGGTCAGGAGATTTTACCGGTGCAGAAAATTGTTCACTCATAATTTTATATTAATTCGCTGGAGCTGCTTCAGGAGCCTTTTCTAAGGCAGGCATACTTTTTATCTTATCGTAAAACAGTGCCATGGTAGTTTGGAAATAAGGTAGCAACCATAGAAGCCCTATGCCGAGAGTCAGAATCGATAGTAGGAACCAGCCAAAAAAATTAAGGCCCAAGAAAAACAATTCCTTCTTGTGTCCATCCATCATGGCCTTACTCTTCCTCAGTGCATCTCGTGCGCCTATAGTTTTATCTTCGGCGAGGATGAAAAAGGTTTGCGAATATGCGAGCCCAGCTATGATTCCTGGCACTATAAGTAGCAAAGACCATAAAATGATAAATACCACCATAAGTATATATGCTACAAAGTTTCGAACGAAATCATTGAACCCGACAAAGAGTTGTGAAATCGAAGCCTCTTGACGTCTTGCTAAAGCCAAAGTAAAAACTGACAACCCTAACATCATTGGACCGTCAACCAAAAGACTAAAGAAAGGTCCGATATCGTCCGGTTCGCCGACTAGAATAGTAATAAGTAAATATAAGAAACACCCACCTACGGCTATTCCCCACTTGCCATCAAGCACCTCTCTCGCTTGTTTCATCAATGCTGCATTGTCCATAGTTTTATTTAGTTAAACTTATAACACTAAGATTATATACCTCTAAAATATAAAAGCAAAAATCACTAATGGTTTAGTGGTTTTTTAAAGTTTATACGTATAGTGGCAATCAAGGCCGAAGGGTCTATAAATTTATAAGCTTCACTCCCTTCATCGTGCAAATCATTGTATTCTGGCATATTAATTTCTTCCCCCACACTCAACTTTCGGAGTTTTGATGGGTCATAGACTGATATAGCCGGTTGATTATACTTAAGAGCGAACATAAATGGATTATTAATTAAATTATCTAAATCTTCTAGATTTTCTTCCGGACCACAAAAAATTACCCCCTCACGAAATTTACTAAAAGATCTAGTTCCTATGCTTTTTGCATTAAAGCCACTATATAAAAGTCCGAGTTTATAAAAAGGAAGACCCCTTAAAGCCTTCATAAAAATTTCTATGTGAGATGCAGTATCCCAGCCTGCTGAAACATCCACATCAAAGATTGGAGCTGCTGGAATTGTGGGTGGTCTTTCTATCATATTTAAATTATAACAAAAAACCACTAATTAAATTAGTGGTTTTTTAAGGAGAATTAAATGTTATGTTCTGGCGCCTACTTACTTTGTCACAAGTTTTTGCTTGTTAGCAAAACTCGCGACCCCGCCTCGCGCCAAGCGCTCCGGCCTTGCGAAGCTTCGCTTCTCACCGCGCAGACTATCATCAGGACTCAACTTCTCTGTTCGGAATGGAAGAGGTGAGCTTGGGATTGGGACCCAAGCGCAAGAGCTTTTGAGAATTTTTCAGAACGTAGTGAATGAAAAAGTCCAAAAGGTGTACTGCGCCTGTAAGGCGGGACTCCGTGCGACAAACAAAAATAACCAGAATTTTTTTCTGGCTATTTTTTAAAATAAAGTTTAGTACTATGTTCTGGCGCCTACCTACTTTTGCCGTTAAGACTATCATTGGCACTAGCGGGCTTAACTTCTCTGTTCGGAATGGGAAGAGGTGTGACTCCGCCGTCAAAGCACCAGAACACAAAACTAAACTTTTATTTTTCAATTCATAAACTTTGTTGAGGGCCGAGATAAGAAAACTTTCTCGGCCT
>CAYYKS010000008.1:0-14429 GCA_964469255.1 uncultured Candidatus Saccharibacteria bacterium
CTTCCTTCGCCTGCTTATCAAACCACAAATGCGTTGTTATCTTTGGTGTTTTCATATAAATATTATATCACTCACAAAATATTATTTCCTCCGGAGTTATTTCCAAATACTCAGCAAACCACTCTCGCGCGGTTTCTTGATCACCGAGTGTATCGATCAGGTTATTCTCGAGCGCCAGCGTGCCAGCCATCGAAGAACCATCCGCGAGCTTCGCCACTTGCTCGAGAGGCATATTCCTATTTTCTGCAACTTCTTTTACAAACTGGTCGTGCCAAATTTTCAAATCTCGTTCAATTAGATTTCTTTCGATAGCTGTCAGTGGCTTATCAGGGCTACCATAATCTTTGAATTGTGCAGAGGCGAGTGAAACATATTCCAAACCTTCTCGTATATTCTGTGCTGAATTTTCTAAATACGACATAGTCACGCCTATACTCCCCACATCAGAAAAAGGCGAAGCAATTATTGTCTTGGCACCAGTCGCTAAAAGGTATGCGCCAGATGTTCCTATTTCTCGTATTAGCGCCACCACAGGTAGTGGTGAATTTTTGAATCCATTTGCAATAATTTCTGAGGCGACTGGCGAACCACCACCAGAATCAATCCGCGCCAGAACACCCAAAACATTTGAATCATTTTCCGCCCACCTTAGTGTGGCCAGTGTATCGTCAGGATTCACCGAAGTAGGTTCGTTTCCATTTTCATCTAGATAAGCCCCAGCATAGGGAACAATATCTCCAGTTATAGGAATCACAGCGATGTTGCAGTATCCATCACTTATCATTGTGCTCGCATTATAACCACTCCATTCATCATGCCACGAACCATATATTCGAAGCCCGACACCAAAAACCACAATTACCCCCAACCCCCACAACCCTATTATTTTAAGTTTTTCTTTGATTGGTTCCATATATTAATTTATTTTTTACTTTGATTTCTGGGTTTTTTCAAATTCTTCTTTTCGCTTCTGATCTAACTCTCTCCATTCTTTCATTCGTTTTCTATGTTCATCATTCTTAATTCCATCTTTACCACACTTTGTACATAACTCATGACAAACGGGGCAATAATGTTCTCCACAATGTTGGCAATCTAATGATGCAAATTGATGTGGCATATTATTATAATTATATATCTTCTTTAATAAGTTCTCTAAGATAAGCTTTTACTTCACGGGCAGTCTCTCCTTTCCATTGCTTGGAGTTATTAAGAAAATTAAGCACTATCTCACTATTTCTATCATATCCAATAGATCTACCAATTGATTCAATTTGCTCCATTGCATCTAAATATGGTACAGCAGTGAAATGCACAGGATTCCAATCCTGTTTTATAATCTTAGCTATTTCACTTATTTTCATATTGCCTAAGTTCATAGTATGTGTATTATAATACAAAAAAATTTACAATTCTTGCCAAAGTTCATAACTACAGTAAACAATAACGGTTCTTGTTTGGCATCCTCCTACCCCGTAAAATTACCACCTGAAATATCAAAGAATCTCTCAAAGAAATTAGTTAGTTTACTCAATACACTTTCTCTTTTTTGTGTTCGTTCACCTGTCGCAGAAAATCTAGACACCGGAGGTAATACTTTTGAAATCGCTGTCCCCGTTGTAGCAACAGTGCCGTCCCTAAATGCATTTTTTATAAATGCATAAGTAGCTTCATGGTCAAGATTTTCAGTTGTAATAATTTTTTCCAACTCTTCAATCTTTTTCCCTTCAACGAATTTCTGCCAATCCTCGTCCACTACTGCATTCATGTCGAGAGAAGTAATAAATTGATTTATAAGATCTTTTTTATTACGTAACTCCACACTAGAATCAATTGCCTTATTAATATCAATCAAGAGTTCACGATTTTTAGTATGATCTTCATGGTATTTCTTAATAAGACCCAAAACGTAATCAATATTGATTTCTACCTGCTTGATAAGTTCCATTTCAAAAACAATATCATCATTGATGTTTTCTTTTTCTAATTCTGTAGTTTTACGAAATTCATTATACAGATCAATATACATACTGTGATAATCCTGTACATCTCTTTCTGTTAAAATCTCGTTACCGGTAAATTCATCAAACGTTACGAGAATATTTCGAACACGCAAGATTGCTCCATATAATCTGATAAAGTCCTTTTGATTCTGCTCGCCTATTATTCTCTCACCTATTGGAAACTTATCTAATAATTCCTTTACCAAACTTTCATATCCTCGAATTTCCTTGTCGCCATCTTTATACCCGTTATAATAATCTGCATACGCTTTCAAAAGCACTACGCCGCATGCTTCCTTGTCACCAAAAAGCGCGATTGATTCATTTGTAGCTTTTTCTAGGTTTCGGAAACAAACTATATTTCCGAAGGTTTTCACACTATTTAAAATACGATTAGTTCGGGAATATGCTTGTAGCAATCCGTGTAAACGAAGATTTTTGTCTACCCATAGAGTATTAAGGGTGGTGGCATCAAATCCTGTTAGAAACATATTCACCACAATAAGAATATCGATTTCTCGATCTTTTACTCTCTGACTTACATCTTTGTAGTAGTTTTGAAATTTGTCAGATGAAGTATCATAAGATGTACCAAATATCTTGTTGTAATCAACAATTGCACTATCAAGAAAATCTCGAGAGCTAACATCCAGCCCGCTAGTATCTTCGGAATTTTCATCAATCATTCCATCAGCATCCTCATCATTAACTCCAAAACTGAAAATTGTGGCAATCTTTAGCTGTTTATCACTTGGCACATCAGCTAGTTGTTTCTTAAATTCGGCATAATACTTTTTAGCTACATCAATAGATGAAACTGCAAAAATAGAATTAAATCCAGCCAATCTTCTATCCTTTAACTTATAAAAGCTATTGCGCTTAGTTTTTTGGTCAAAATGTTCTCGAATATAACTAACAATATTTTCCAAACGTTCTGGAGAAGCTAGTACAGCCTCACGATCAATATCACTAACCTTCTTGTCCTCAATATTTTCTGCTTCTTTGACTGTTGAAATGTAGTCCACCTTAAATGGCAACACATTTTTATCAGCAATCGCATCGACAATGGTATAAGTATGCAATTTTTCACCAAAAGCTTGTTCTGTAGTTTTCAAATCTGGTCGTCCTCCTGCAGACGCATTCATAGCAAAGATTGGCGTACCAGTAAAACCAAAAAGATGATAGTTCTTGAATGTTTTTGTAATAGCAGCATGCATGTCTCCAAATTGTGACCGATGACATTCATCAAATATCAATACAACGTGATCATTAAAAATTTCATGTTCGCCATTACGTCCAATAAAGCGATCGAGTTTTTGAATGGTCGTTATTATAATTCGAGCGTTCGGATTTTCAAGCTGCTTCTTCAGTAATGCTGTCGAGGTGTTACTATTCGCTGCACCTTTTTCAAACTTGTCATACTCTCGCATTGTTTGATAGTCCAAATCCTTACGATCCACCACAAAGACAACCTTATCTACATAGGGCAATTTACTTGCCAATTGTGCAGTTTTGAAACTAGTAAGTGTTTTTCCTGATCCTGTTGTATGCCAAATATAACCACCCGCTTCTATTGAACCGAGGTTTTTGTAATTAGTACTAACTTCAATTCTACTTAATATTCTTTCTGTAGCGACTATCTGATAAGGCCGCATCACTAAAAGTTGTTTATCAGTAGTAAATACACAATACCGAGTTAAAATATTTAAAAGCGTATGTTTAGCAAAAAAGGTTTTAGTAAAATCCATCAAGTCAGTAATAGGCCTATTGGTTGCATCAGCCCACCAGCTGGTGAATTCAAAACTATTACTAGTGCGTTTTCCTTTTTTCGCCGCTCCTTCGTTCGATTCTTTGATGTGCTGTTTACGCACAGTATTGCCATAGTATTTTGTATGGGTTCCATTTGAAATTATAAATAGTTGTACATATTCAAAAAGGCCGGATGAAGCCCAGAAACTTTCGCGTTGGTATCGGTTGATCTGATTAAATGCTTCCGCAATTGCCACCCCTCGACGCTTTAATTCAATATGAACGAGTGGCAGACCGTTCACCAGAACCGTCACATCATATCTGTTTGATCTTTTCCCGTCTTCTGTTGCGTATTGGTTGATGACCTGCAAACTGTTGTTGTGAATATTTTTTTTATCTATCAAGTCTATATTCTTAAAAGTGCCATCGTCACGCTTTAGGACTTTAGTACTATCCTCTTGAATAGTTGTAGTTTTCTCTTCAATGCTTTGATTCGCATTAGCTATTTCGTTTGTAAAAAACTTCTCCCATTCGGTATCTGTAAATTCAAAACTGTTTAGTTTCTCTAATTGTTTTCGTAAATTCAGAACAAGTGTTTCTTCAGATGTAATAGGTAAATATTCATATGCTTGTGTCTCAAGCTGTTTTATTAGTGCACGTTCAAGTTCCGCCTCGCTCTGATGATGAGGTTCTCGTACTGAATCAGAATATGGTTTATACTCTGAAACAACAGTACTTTGTGAATTTTCTGACACTAAATTGTATTTATGATTAGTTGACATATTCTTTGAAGGTTAAAAGTTTACCTCGATAATATTCATACTGTGATCTACGTGCTTTGAGTTCAGCCGGTAAACCAATTGAAATATCACTCACTAAAACATCAAATTTATCAAGAACCGATGCTATTCTTTCTTGTTCGGCAAGCGATGGAACTGGGATTTTATAATCTAATATTCGAGAAGTTTTAACACGTGTTACTTTTGCTCCTTGCGCATATCTTTCCTTATATTTCTGAAAATCTGTAGTCTGTAAAAGATAGGTAATAAATTTTGTGTTTTGATTATGACGAAATGCGAACATATCACCACTAATACAAATTTCATCACCCAGCCAACCTAACGGCTTACAAACGTCCTCAATATTTTCACTAACACCGGCAATAAGAACATCTCCTTTTTGAGCTTTCTTTAATTTTTTTGCGAGCTCTGGTGATACAAATGATTTAGTTTTATCAGCAAAAGTTCCGTAATAAGTATATATTTGACCATAGTGAATACAGCCAACTCCAGTTTCAGTAAAATCTTTCTTCTGCAATCCGCCCCCTCTTATAAAACTCCCTATTTCTCTTAAGGGTTTGTACTCCACACTTTTAATATTCAATAAACCATCTCTGTAATGTTTATATTGTTTATTTCTTGCTTCTAGCTCTGCTTCTAGCTCTGCTTCTAGCTCTGTAAAACTATTAAGGATTTTGACAATTTCTTCTTGGATAACAAGTGGTGGAATTGGAATTTGTAACTTTACCAAACTACTTGCGTTTAGAGCGGGTATTCCATTAAAAACAGAAAGTTCGTTTATTTGTTTTTGATTATTCTTTAAAATAAAATAAAGATAACGGATATTCAAAATATTTTGATCAATAATTGTAACTGAATAATTTAAATTACCACGAAAATATTTTCCTTCACGCCAAGTAATCGAACCAACACCTGCACCTCGTGAGGTTATACCTATTGGATCGTTCTCTGCATTATATTTATTAATATAACCAAGTGGATCCTTTCCGCTATTAATAACCGGATATTCTCCTTGATTCTGACTAATCATATTTTTATTTACAGATTGTCCTGTTTTAATATTACAAACAAAACCCAGCTCAAAAAACTCCACACCATTCGGGCATAGTTCTGAGATTAGTTTTTCAATTTTTGATTCATGAGTTTTCATAATTATTTAATTTCAGGCATAAACTTTAAAAACTCCTTGCGAAAGTCCTCGGCTTTATCTGTATTAAAGATATTTAAAATTTGATTCTGCCAATCTACCCATGTCGTATCTAATTTAGAAACACATCCTTTCAAGTTTTTTTGATTAAACGATTTCAAAATATTTTCATAGGTATCTGATCCAAGGGCTACTATTTCTGATTCATATAAAGCAAGATCTGGTTTAAATTGTTTTTCTCCTTTTGTTATTGATTCCGTTTCTTGATTGAAAAGTTGCTGAATTTTTGATTTTTTATATCCAAGCTTAAAATTATCGTCGAGTACCTTTGTTTTTACTTCTGTTTCTAATGCAGTAAATTTTACGTCAAAATCTGTTTTACCCAAATAATTAAAAACAAACTTAACGACTTCGTAACTTAGAAACAAATTTTCATAGACAGCAACAGGTAGGCAAAAAACTTTATCTTGTTTAAGAGAGGCAACTTGTGCATCAGATTTTAAATCTCGATCAATCAAGCCAAAGTAGTCCTTATTAAATTTTTCTGTTCTAGAATTAAAAGCCTTTGTATAATTAATTACATTTTCACACCCACCAACAGGCCAAACCTTAAAATTCGGATATATTAGTTGGTATAATTGTGCATCCTTGTTGTTTTCTGATTCAACAAAGAGGATTTTTTGTTTTTTAGCCCCAACCACCTTTACTATCAATTCTTCAGGTAAATTTTCATGATCAATAGGTAGTATGCTCCACTTGTGTGGATACTTATACTCTTTAATCCAGAAAATGCTATTATCTTTTCTTGTTGTTACGAATTCTAAATCGTGACTAAAATATATAAAACTTGATTCATTTTTTATTTTCTCGCATTCATCAAACAGTTGATTTAATATTGAAGGGTTAAGAAAAGTTTCAGGTTCATCAATAATTATTGTAGGACTAGAATCTGAAAGTATGACCTTAATTAAAACGTACAAAGCACTTCGTTCTCCATCTGATAGGTTTTCTATATCATAGAAGATTTCTTCTTCGACAACTTGAACTTTAATTTTCTTATCCTTATATAAAAGTTTTTTATCTAAAAATATTGAATTCCAAATGTTAAAAATTACATCAAGTCTTCGATTGATTTCGTCTAATTTTTTACCGTTATTTAATGCTGTAACTGATTCATCCGTATAATCACGAAAAACAATTTCAATCATCTGATTAAAATCATCTTGCACACTATTATTGTCACTTGGTGTGTTAGTATCACCAGCTGTTGGACTTTTAAAATGCGATTTATTTTGAGTAAGCCAATTGTCATCTTGTGCTCTATACTGACCCTGCTTAATTACTAGATTCTTATGAGCAGAAATTATGGTAAAACCAACATTCTGCTGTTTTATTTTTCTCATTAAAGACGACTTGCCAGATCCATTGCCCCCAATAATTGAAACATTTTTTGTTTCGAACTCTACTTTTTCAGTATCTAAATTTCCATATTTTATGATAGTGCTCATACATTTATCTGATTTACTTTTATTCAATATCCTTAACAATCTCATCTATCGCGATACGAAGTTGATTCTGCCTTGCCACAATACTCTCAATCTGCTTGTTAAGTTCTTTTATATTTACTATCTCTCTAGTATCTTCTGCAACAACGTAGCTTGAAATGGCAATATTATAATCATTCTCGGCGATAATTTTGTTATCAACTAATTTTGCAAAATATTCTGCGTCTTTACGCTCGATAAATGCTTTTAGTATTTTCTTGCGATTGTTTTCACTCAATTTATTTTTATTACCTCCCCTTTCGAATTCGGCTGAAGCATCAATAAAAAGAGTTTTGTTATCTTTCTTGCTTTTCTTTAAAATAACAACACAGGTCGCAATGGTTGTTCCAAAGAAAAGATCCGGTGGTAGTTGAATCACTGCATCCACATAGTTATTATCAATCAAATACTTTCGGATTTTTGCTTCCGCTCCGCCTCGATATAAAACTCCTGGGAATTCAACGATGGCTGCGGTGCCACTAGTCGAAAGCCATGAAAGCATATGGAGAGTAAAAGCTAAATCAGCTTTACTTTTAGGGGCCAAAACTCCTGCCGGGGAAAAGCGAGGGTCGTTTATAAGAATTGGGTTTGCATCACCTTCCCAATTGATTGAATAAGGTGGATTAGAAACAATCGCATCAAAAGGTTCATCATCCCAATGCTTCGGATCAGTCAATGTATCTCCGTGAGCAATATCAAAATTATTGTAATTAATATCATGCAAAAACATATTTATACGGCACAGGTTATAGGTAGTTATATTTATTTCCTGACCATAGAAACCTTGTCGTACATTTTCCTTACCAAGAACTTTTGCAAACTTAAGGAGTAGCGAACCCGAACCACAGCAAGGATCATATACTTTATTCACTTCTTTTTTACCCACAGTTGTTATTTCAGCAAGAAGCTCGCTCACTTCTTGTGGTGTAAAGAATTCACCTCCAGATTTACCAGCATTCGAGGCATACATGGTCATTAAAAATTCATATGCATCCCCAAAGGCATCGATGGTATTGTCAGCATAATCTCCTAGCCGAAGATCGCCGATAGATTCTAAAAGTTTTACTAATTTCTGATTTCTTTTTTCAACATTAGCCCCCAGTTTGTTTGAATTGACATCAAGGTCGTCAAAGAGACCCTTTAGATCATCCTCACTACTTGTTCCTTTTGCAGAATTCTCAATATTAATAAAAACATTTGCGAGCGTTTCATTTAGGTTTACGTCGTTACGAGCATTTTTGCGGACATTAATAAAAAGTGCACTAGGTAGAATATAAAAACCTTTTTCTTTCACCGTGTCAGCACGACCAAATTCAGCTTCCTTATCAGAAAGTGTTACATAATCAAAATCTTTTTTACCAGAACGTCGCTCATCAGCATTTATATAGTTTGTAAGGTTTTCACTAATGAATCTATAGAATAAAATTCCGAGAACATACTGCTTAAAATCCCAACCATCGACAGCTCCACGCATATCATTGGCTATTTGCCAAATTGCACGATGAAGTTCTGCTCGTTCTTGTTCTTTAGTCGTATTCAAGTTGGTTTTATCTTTACTCATATTTATTTTCTCAAATTATCATCTAAAGTATTTCCTGCTTCATCTTTCCATGCTGTCCATCCATTTATAGGACTTCCAACTGTTGTAGCGGCTGCAGCTGTAGGACTTTTAAAAATGACATCTTTCGTATAAATATAAGAAAGTCCATCACCTTTTTCCACAAAAGTTCCATCTTGTGTAAACTTTTCTCTCGCAGATTTTGACCATCCCCAGAATGCTTCCGTCTC
Source organism: uncultured Candidatus Saccharibacteria bacterium (assembly GCA_964469255.1). Lineage (GTDB taxonomy): Bacteria > Patescibacteriota > Minisyncoccia > Phycocordibacterales > UBA9973 > UBA9973. The sequence continues at coordinate 9,032 of CAYYKS010000008.1, forward strand.
TCTCATTCTTGCAAAAGAACCCTTAATAACATTTAAACTACCATCTGATAACAATTGCGCTTTGGCATTTGCCCCACCTGCAGTAAGATAATAAAAAGTGCTACCAGATAAAGATTCAGCAACAGTTTCAAAAACCTCATAACCAACTGCACTTAAAATGAATTGAATATTTTCAAAATATTGTTCAGCTGCAATTTTTTCAAACTCGGATAAAGAATTTTCTTGTGGTTGAACTTTATTTTGCACAACCATGCGTTCAGCATCGTGAGCTAGTGTTGTCGCTTTATATTCCAAATATTTTACAAAAGCTCTATTTAAACCTCCTGTAAAAATAACTGCAGTATTCCAAAAATCTTTATTAGTGTCATGATTTGTAATACGACTTAAAAAGTTTTCAGACTCGCCAATATAAACCAATTCATCAGTCGATGATTCGTCGATTCCAAACAAAAGATACAGCCCAGGTTGATTTACCTCGGTGCGTTCTTTCAATTCTTTTAAATTTTGACGAGGGACTACAAAACATTTACCAGACCAACCAGTAAGTTCTATTATTTTCATACCATTAGGGTTACCTTCTGGTATGAGCATCTGTAGCGCTTTTGATTTCATAAATCAAGAAAAGTATAGCACTTTACCCTTTATTTTTAAAGCAGTTCCTATTTCCTAACCACGATAAGCATCTTTGCGGTGACGGACACGGAGGACTAAAATTATTAGTTCGTTTTTTCGGATTTCATATACTATACGCAGAGGCCAAGCACGCATAGAGTATTGGTTTGGTAGCTCGCCTGTTAATTTCTTACCAGAATAAGGATTATCAAGAATAGCTTCCAGAACCACTCTGGCTTTTACTCGGTCAACTTCCTGTAAATTACCGAGCTCTTTTTTTGCTCTTGGTTTTAGAACCAGTATGAACGCCATATTTCTTTTTTGGTTTCTCTGCGACCTTTACCCCCATACCCCACTCTCTCTTTAAATCATCCAAAGTAGGCCAGGTTTTATATTCGCCAGTACGAAATGCTTCGTCTGCTTCGGCGATATCTTTTTTAATATCAGGAAAATCTTGGAGGACCGCTATAGTTTCCAGCATAGATTCATATTCATCCACAGACATAACTACTGCTTTTGGTTTTCCATCAGCAGTGAGTGTGTAAACTCTTTCTGGAACCTGAACATCATCAGTAATATCGAAGATGCGTTTGCGGGCCTCAGATATTGAAATTGTTCTTTTTGCGCTTAACATGTGTACATTATAACGTACGTACTTTTTTAAAGCAAGTTTATAATAATTTGGCCTGTTGAAAACTCCAATGTCCATTTTTACCCAGTATTATATGGTCGATCACAGTTATACCCAGCAAATTCCCAGCATCCACAAGTCTCTTGGTCACTTCCCTGTCTTCCCCAGATGGATCTAAAATTCCTGAGGGATGATTATGAGCAATGAGAACAGAAGCAGCTGAAAGTTTTATTGCAGGCTCAAAAACTTCACGCGGGTGCACCAGGCTAGAATTTAATATGCCTATAGAAATAATTTGTCTCTCAATTAGACAATTCTGAGTATCTAAATAAAAAGCTAAAAAATGCTCCTTCTTGGATTCTCGAATATCGGCACACAATTTCCACACATCTTCTGCTGATAAAATTTCTGGCTGATCTTTATTAATGCGATTTGCTAGCTCTAACACAGATACAATCTGTGCCGCTTTGGCCTTACCCAAGCCTTTTATTTCAAGCAAATCTTTCAAAATTATTTTTTTAATTCCAATTTTCTTTATTACTTTTAGAATCTTTTTAGAAAGCTCTAAAACATTCAGACCTTTGATTCCAGACCCAAGTAGTATAGCCAAGAGTTCGTGATCAGCAAGTTTGCTCGATCCATATTTCTCCAATCTTTCACGAGGTAGATTTATTTTTTGTAAATCTTTTATCTTCACTACTTAATTTTAACTCTTTTGTATTGAATATCAATCCCCATCTAGTATTCCCCACAGATGCAAAGTAAGTTCAGTACGGGATCCAGCGTGAGGTAGGGCGAGCTTGAGCATTTGGGTTTCGGTGGGTAGAGCTTTTAATTTAAAAGCTTTTTGGAAACCTTTTTTGGTGCCGAGGTCGCCGACGGGTAGGATGTCGGGTCGGTTTAGGGCAAAGATCAGGAACATGTCCGCAGTCCAGGGTCCGATGCCTTTCACTTGCAGTAGATGCTCTTTCACCTCCGCATCTGTCATCTTGTGAAAGTTTTTAGTGTTAATAGTTTTGTCTAAAAATTTTTCCGACAAATCTTTCAAATACCCCGCCTTCTGTGGCGAAATCCCTGCGGACTTTAATTGCGCAATACTAAAATTCAAAAATGCCTGTGGGGTGGGCTTTTTGCCGGCAAAAAGCCCACCAAATTTTTTATAAATCGCATTCCCCGCCTTTGTAGAAATCTGCTGATATATGATCGAGCTCGCAAGTGAAAGCCACGCATTCTTTGTAGGAGAAATCTTTCGAAGTTTCTTTTTGTCTATTTTTATCTTCACTTTCTTAGTCTACCGATAGTGTACAAAAAGCACAACGCTTGGCGAAAATCGGGATGTCACTCAGGCACTCGGTGCACTTTTTGGTTATAGGTTCTGGTGTAGGTTCTTTTTTAGAACGAGCGATCAATACATTCATAGGTTTGACCACAAAGAAGAAAACCGAAGCCGCAACTAGTAAAAAAGAAATCAAAGCGTTTATAAAATGCCCGTATTTGAAAACACTACCGTTTATGGTGAAAACCAAATTACTAAAGTCCGGAACTTTGGCGATAGCGGCGATCAGCGGAGTAAGCAAGTCCGCCACTAGCGCAGACACTATAGTTCCAAAGGCTGCCCCGACTACCACACCTACTGCTAAATCAATCACATTCCCTCTTAATAAAAATTGTTTGAATTCTTGTAACATACCTAAATCTTACCCTCTTTTATCAAGAAATTCAAATCAAGAGAAAATGATGTATAATCAGAACATGAGTTCAATATTACAATACATTTTTTATCTACCAGCCATACTATTTTTAGCATCTGGTATTCCACAAACCATAAAACTACTCAAAACCAAAAGTTCTAAAGATATCAGCATCTCCATGTACATCATGACTGTGCTCGCTATCAGTATCGTCGTCTTAGATGCTTTTCTAAAAAACAATACAAGTATCATGATTTCAAACCTCGCCAGTCTCGCTATCACTGGGCTAAATACTTTTCTCGTTTTTAAATATAGGAAAAACTAAACCAGCTTCTTTAGCTCGGCTTCGTATTTTTTCATAACAAGCATGCTGGCCTGTTCTTGGCTCATGCCAGCCTTTGTTTTTTCTTCTATTTCAGCAGCAATAGTTTTAAAGAGTTCAGGATTTTTCTCCATCATTCCCACAAACATATCTATCTGCGCCTCCGGCACGCCCTTCATACGAAGCATTTTTTTAAGTATAAAATTTCCAAACATCCCGAGATTGTATCACAACTTTTATTTTTCTCCACACACTGCCCGAATAGCTGCGAGGTCATCAGCCGAGAGCTTCATGCTTTCGCCTTGATTAAATTCATACATTATAGAATCCGCACCTGGTACATGATCTATCCCGAGCGCATGCCCGAGCTCGTGGGCCAGCACCCGCACCAGTTTGTTCCGACTACTAAATTCATAAATATCTATGTATGCTTCATCGCCATCGCTCACATATATACCTTCCTCAAATGATTCGCCCCGCCCAGCGTTAGTGGTATTGTAGTTTCTCACATTTATGTTTAGCTTATCGGCGAGCTTGTTCAGTGACACCACCAATGCATTGATCTCATCCACCGCAGCTTCCAACCGGGCTTGCTCTTTTTGAATGTATTTTATTTCTGCATCGAGCCTACCGCTCTCAGCTTGCAAAGCATTGTATTCTTTTTCGGGAGCTCCGCCTTGTTTGTTCCAGTAGCTCACATCGTTTTCATACTCTTGTGAATCTTTGTTGAATTTCTCTATCCGCGCATTCAAGGTAGTTTCATCTCTGTTATAATTTGCCTTCAAGGTTTTATATTTCGCTTCCATTCTATTGTATGCAACTTGGTCGCTCTCCACTATTCCACCTAAACTATCTAGCTTCTTGGTAGTTTCTTGTCGGTAATCATATACAAGGTTAACTTTCAAAAGATCTTTCTTTTTGTACTCTGGACTGTGTGCGAATAAATCTTTCCCATAGGTCACCTCCCATATATCTTCCGCATCCTTGAGCGCCTCAATAAAATATTCCTCTGATACTTTAAATTGAGTACTAAATTCCCCGATTGCATAAGGTATGGGGTCGAGGCATGGTATTTGCTTCCTTACTCCGAGGTATACATTGTAGCCGAGTCCGCCACACAGCACCAAAAGTAAAATAGTTTTTAATATTTTTATAGTATTTTGCACACTATTATTATAACAAATGCATGAAGGTGTAGTAATATATATGTATGATAAAGACCAAGATTATTTATTTCGTCAGACATGGTGAAACCATATTGAATGCCAAAGGCATCCGCCAGGGCCGTGAGGGCGGACTTACCGAGCACGGCCGTGCCCAAGCCCTAGCTACTGCTAAAAGATTCCCACAAAAGAAAAACAAACCGCAGGTGATAATTGCCAGTCCTTATGAGCGCACCATCGAGACTGCTGGAATTATTGCCAAAGAATTAAATATGCCAGTAGAATATTCTGAGCTTCTCATAGAACGCAGAAATCCTACAGAAATTATTGGCCATGCGGGGACTGAGCCTGAAACCAAGCGTATCGTCGACCTGATGGACAAATCTTTCCACGAAGATAATTTTCGGTTTTCTGATGAAGAGAATTTTACTGACATGAAGGAGCGCTCCAAAAAACTGGTGGAATATATTAAAACCAGGCCTGAAGACCGCATCATCATGGTCACCCACTCCATATTTTTAAAACTTTTTATTTCCTACTTACTACTAGGCGAAGAGCTAACGGCTTCTACTTACAATACTTTGAGTTATTTAAATCCAATAGAAAATGGCGGTATGACCATTTGCTCTTACAAAACCCAAACCCGTTTCCTTCGAAGGCCTCTCGAAGAATGGAACCTCATCATCTGGAACGACCTCATCCAAACCGAAAATCCTAAAGAATTTTTTTAACTCGTTGCAGGTGTGCTTATTATTTCTCCTCTATATTGTACCTATCAAGTATTGCCTCAAATATTAGCGGGGCGACGATGGTAGCATCGGATTCGATTACGAACATCGGGGTTTCTACCGTCAGCTTGTCCCAAGTGATTTTTTCATTCGGAGTTGCTCCAGAATATGAACCGTACGATGTAGTACTGTCAGAAATTTGGCAAAAATATCCCCACGGTCGCACTTCTTTTTTCAAATCGTATTTTATA
>CAYYKS010000009.1:0-13133 GCA_964469255.1 uncultured Candidatus Saccharibacteria bacterium
TGATCGTCGCTCTAAAAATTATTTATACTTACTCAAAAACATTTATGAGACTTGCGTCCTCCCTTCTTCAGAGAGGGTTCTCAATTTTTGGCACCCAACCCCGAAACTCGTTCTGGGCGGGGCGCCTATTCAATTGTCAAAATACATTGAAACTAAAACGCCTATCCACCAAAGGAAAGACGCTAGAAGGCAGTATATACGAGAGCCCAGGCAGTGTCAAGCACGAAAAAAGGCCTAAATAAAGGCCTTTTTTCGTGCTATTTCTACTACTCCAAAACTCCCTTATTCTATAGTTGTATTTTCTCTTTTATGTTTCAAAACTACAAAGAATAGACCAAATATTACTCCTCCGGCAAATACTATTCCCGCCCATGGTAGCCATGGCATCCGCTCGCTCACTCGATTGTCCAAACTGTCGCACACGTCCCCCATTCCATCTGCATCAGTATCATTTTGAGCAGAGTTTGGAACGTCTCGACAATTATCTCTCGAATTTAAAATTCCATCGCGATCATAATCCTCACAAGCGTCACCAAGAAAATTTTGGTTTGTATCTTTTTGATCTGAGTTTGGAATACTGACACAATTGTCAGCCAGATCAGCAACTGAATCACTGTCTTGATCCGCAGGTTTATATTTTGAATTTAATACATCACTGCCTACACTTTGTCGAACTACATCCTTGTCCAAAGTAAGATTGCCAGATTCCTTGATTGAAGAAGTTGTATACCTGTCTGCATCAAAATATATCTGGTAATTTTTTCCAGGCTGCGCCAGAAAACGTAATCCGGTTAATTTTTCGGATTGAGATAAATCATTGATCTTCATTTCAGATATACGGAGTGGCTGTACGTAACTAAAAGAAACTTTCCAAGACGCCGATTTTGTCTTTGGGAAATAAAAACCTCCACCTTGCGGTCTTGCTTCTCTTTGCACTATATACTCTTTGCCATCGACTACTGCTGTTATAGAAATAAACTGAGGTAGTTGCACATAATTATCGAGGACAAAGTAAAGCGACGAAGCTTCTATAGGTTTGTCAAAATTAAAATGAATCGTTGCTGTATTGGTTTCCCCATTTACCGGGAACTCCACATATGTACTGTAATTACCGTCATTTATATTCGATGGGGTTTGTGACGCTCCGGCAATTTCTACTTTTACTCCAGTCGAGATTTCTTTTACCGAAAAATAATACGGTTCAAATTCTTTATCATCTATATTGTAAACCGCAAAAATCGGCACTTGGAACGAATCTTCATTAAATGGAATTTCTATAACGGTGGGAATAGTTATATTCGGAGAAACATTTCGATAAGATCTAAACGCTTCGAAAACTTCTTCAGTGGAAACATTGTAAGGTCCTGCCGCAAATAAAAGTGTAGGAAATACTACCGCTACCGCAAATATAAATTTACTGAATTTCATGTTTATTTTTCCTAGTTACAAAGGCAGTACTCATCAGTAATACTCCGATCGCTATAAACGTAACCACTCTTCCAAAGAGTTCCATATCCCACACATCCACCATCAATAACCTTCCTACCACAAAGGCGATGAGCACCACCCCGTATGTTCTTCGAGCGACATCTTTTCCATACAGACCATTAAAGTAGGCGATAAGTCCCACCACGGTAAATATTATGAGAGTCACCATGGTAGCAAAGTCTGGGGTAGCTTGCATAAATATGTGCACCAACTGCCAGACGATATATCCGAGATACAGCATTCCAAGAACTAAAAACAAACTACTTGAATTTAGCTGTGGACTCTCTTTGTTCTCCTGACTACTACCACTAATCAAATATCGCCCACTGACTATGAGCGCAAATGACAACAATGCGAGCACAAAGAAATCCTCTGAAAATGGATCGCGGGCATTTGAGTAGTCAGCGATACTTGTGAGCGACAAAAACATTGGCACCACAAAAAGCCAAGCCGTACTCGTGGCCGCCTGTAGATTTCTGGTGAGCTGTGACACTATCATCACCAGTAAAAAGATTTCAATGATAAACGCGATAGTCAGCACCGCCCCATCCAGCTGTAGTGCTGTAGCTGCCCCGAGGTAAGCCACGGCCACTGATCCATAAGCATAAAACGCTGTGGCATTCCCACTACCAGACCAGATGGTGACAAATGAACTCATTGCAAATATAAACGCCCAGGCAGAAAATATAAATACTGCCCATTCTTCGGGTGCCTGACTGTATATCCAAACAAATAAAAAGAGTCCGTTCAAAACTGCCAAAACCATTTCATTCTTTTCGTCTTGTACACCACTCCTGATTACCGCCGACATTCCAGCAAAAAGATAAAGTAGAGAAAATGCATAGACAAAGTTGAGCACCAGGTCCGCAGACAGTCTATATGTACCATCAAGACCTACTAAATACGGTGCACTGTAAAGTCCCACGAATATCAAGCTCGAAGTAATCAATTCCCTCCATCCAGTCATACCCACGAGGAACATTGTGGCGAGTGACACGAAGAATAAATACGTGAACAAAAATAACACATCCGTCTTCCCAGCCACTAGTAGTGGAGTCAGAAAAGCTAATACCTGCCCCACACCTGCGAGGGATCGTACGTTAAACTTGTAACTAGCAAAAGCAATAAAAGAAATAATAACAAAATCAAAGGCAACAGCAGAAAGTGGTGTAAAGAATCCATAGATAGATCTACCGGCAAATATTGTGAGGATAACCATCCCCGCGCCTAATGCCATAAATATGGCACCTTGTGATACATACTTCATCATCCAGCGGAATCCAAAAGTCATAAGTAGAATTCCAGCGACGATACCGATAGTTATTCTACCCACAGGTCCGATCCAGTTATTAGCAAACGCATAAGACACAAACCATCCGAATCCGATTATAAAAATAAAAGCCCCGAGTTTCATGAGCCAATCTTCCTTTAGCCATTTTGAAAATTGATCTGTTGATATTTCTACTCTTTCTTCATCATTGTTTTGCACTGGTGGTATGTATTGTGGAGTATTCTGTAAATTGTTCACTACAGGCGCCACTACATTCACATTGCTAGTAGCAACACTCGGTGCTACCGCACTGTTTTTCATTTTTGCTTCAAGCAAACTCACTCTACGTTTTAGACTACTAGTAGAAGCGATGAGGTAAATAAAGAAACCAAAAAATAATAAAGACCCTATTCCAGAACCAAAGAAAAAGTATAAAATTTCCATATATACAAAAATTGTAACACTCGGGCTAACTTCCCACAAACGTTATTGTTAATAACTAGTGACCGCCTAATTTAGATTATTACTTTGTTTTTCTATCTCCACCAATCTATCGTATTTACAAGTCCGTTCTGGTCTAGTCGGTGCGCCAGACTTTATAAATTCGCAACCAAATCCTACACCTACATCCGCTATCGTAGTATCCAGAGTCTCGCCTGAGCGGTGTGACACCATAGTTTTCCAACCTTGTGCTTTGGTCAGATTCACCGCCCTTAAAGTTTCCGTCAAAGTTCCAATCTGATTTATTTTTATAAGCACCGCATTTATAGCTTTTTGTTTTATAGCTAAAGAGATTCGCTCTGGGTTTGTCACTGTTAGATCATCCCCAATTATTTTTATTTTATCTCCGAGCTTATTGGTCAGCTCAGTAAAAGCTTCCCAGTCTTCTTCAGCAAAAGGATCTTCGATAAAAACAATCGGATATTTTTTCACAATATTTTCATACCAAGAAATCATCTCTGGTGCATTTCTCTCTTCTTTCCGTCCACCAACTTTAAAAACATATTTCCCATTTTCATAAAAGCTCGTCCCGGCCGCATCGATACCTATCTGTATTTCATTTGTATACCCTGCCTTGCTTATAGCTTCAACTATCAAGTCCAAGGCCTCTTCGTTTGAAGACAGGGTCGGAGCAAATCCTCCTTCATCCCCCAGGTCCGTTTTGTAATTTTTATTTTTTAAAATACTCTCCAATTCAGAAACAACCCTTTTAGCCGAATTTATTTTCTCGGACACAGAGTTAAAACCCGTGGGCACAATCATAAATTCTTGGATATCGATTCCACTATTGCTATGTCTCCCGCCATTTATGATATTAAAACAAGGCTGGGGTGTTTTAAATTTTTCGTTTCCAGCCATTTTACCAAAGTATTCATAAAGATTTATTTTTTGATCTCGGGCACAAGCATGGGCAAAAGCCAGCGACACACCGAGTATGGCATTGGCCCCCAACCTACTTTTATTTTTTGTACCGTCAATTTTGATCAAAGCTTCATCGAGAGCTTCCTGATTCAAATCTTTCCCAATTAAAAACTTGGCGATTTCTACATTTACATTTTTTACAGCCTTCAATACTCCTTTACCGGAAAATCTAGCCATATCACCATCCCGCAATTCCAGGGCCTCTAGACTGCCAGTACTCTTTCCCGATGGCACCATGCCGATGCCACTCGCCTCACTCTCGAGCTCACACAGTACACTGATAGTAGGTGTACCTCTCGAATCAAATATTTCTTTAGCCTCCAGTTTTTTTATTACAGACATTTTAAAATTCATTAAACTTTGCATCTTTCATATGGTGCTCGGCCTCCAGCGCCAGATGCTCCATCACATACACCGCTCGAATCGGATATTTTCCGGTCGAAGTTTCCTCCGATAGCATCACCGCATCCGAACCTTCGAGCACGGCATTCACCACATCCGTAGCTTCGGCCCGTGTCGGCGTTGGACTATCTTTCATGGAATACAGCATCTGCGTCGCAGTAATCACCGGCTTACCAGCGTGTTTACATTTTTTTATAATTTCTTCTTGAATAAAAGGAATTTTTTCGAGCGGTACTTCGTTGCCGAGGTCGCCCCGGGCCACCATCACCGCATCAGTGACGGCGATAATCTCATCTATATTTTTTACCGCTTCTGCTCGCTCAATCTTGGCGATTATTTTCTGCGTACCACCCACTTTTTTTATTTCCTCCCTACATTCGAGTATGTCATCCTGGTTTCCAACAAAAGAAACCGAAATATAATCCAAATTATTTTCCGCAGAAAATTTGATGAGCCCCTTGTCGTGATCAGTCAGTGCCTTAGTGGTGTTCACCTCGTAAGTGTGCCCTTCCTTGTTTTGCACTCGAGGACCTGGTAAATCACCGATTATTAAAACTTGAGTTTGGTTTTCGCTAGCCGCGGTACGTATATTTTTTATACGTTGTATACTTTCCTCTCGTCCTGGCCAGAAAAAATTAAGTCGTGCCATATCCATGCCTGCCTTCACCATCTCATCCAGTATCTCCGGTTTATCAGAAGCTGGACCGATAGTAGCCACTATTTTAGTAAAAGACGTGAGCTTACTACTTTGTACTTCATACTTCACATCTCCAGCTTTTCGAGTCTCTTTTGTGAGCATGTAGCCATCAGCATCAACATCATAAATAAAAATTTCATTAAAAGGCATCTCTACTTGTCCAATGTCTTGATCAGAGATTTTTTCTACATATTTCATCAGTGATCGCATGGTGTTACCATGTGATACTACTAGTACATTTTCCCCACTTCGAAGTATCGGCAAAATAGATTCCAGGAAAAAAGGTACACACCGGTCATACACCATCTTTAGAGTTTCGCCATTTGGCACTTCATGGTTCCAGCCCCGACGCAGAGAATTCAATCCATCTTTGCCGAGTTTCATTTCAGTATCAGATTTACTCATTCCAGTATAGTCGCCATAGTCTCGCTCATTTAGAGCCTCCGAGTAGTGTATAGTTTCCGCCGAACAATTCCGCCCCCCACTCATCATGCAAACCTCAGTCTCGATGGATCGCGCTTGTGCCGAAGTAAAAACTTTACTGATGGGTATATCTTTTATGAGTTTACCCATCTCGTCCGAAACTCGAAAACCTTCTCGAGTCAGGTGCACATCAGTTTTACCAGTAAACAATCCAGCCTTATTCCATTCGGATTCCCCATGCCTAACTATTATCAATTTTCCAATTTTATTTTCCATAATTATTTATTCACAATGTTTTTCGGACTATTTTCGCTAAAAAAATCAATCAGATTTTCTGCCACCATCTTGGCCATTGCCTCACGCACTTCAGAGCTTGCCGAAGAAATATGCGGAGTTAACACTACGTTTGGCATAGCGATCAACCCTGCGGAAATTTTTGGTTCGAATTCAAACACATCGAGTCCTGCTCCGGCAATTACTTTTTCTTGCAAAGCTTTTACCAGCGCCACCTCATCCACCACTGGTCCACGGGCAGTGTTAATGAGAAAACTTGTCGGCTTCATAAGAGAAATTTTTTCAGCGTTAATTAAATGTTTTGTAGATGGCATTAGTGGCACATGCAAACTCACAAAGTCCGCCACGGGTAGTAGCGACTCGAGTGACTCATAATAAACTGCCGAACAAAAATCCTCCAGATTTTTGTTCGGCTTCATATCCGTATACACCACTTGCATCCCGAGAGCACAACAGAGTTTCCCCACCGCCTCGCCGATTTTTCCTACGCCGACAATACCGACAGTTTTTCCGGCGAGGCGCATCCCCATAAAAAGCATTGGGTCCCAACCTGCATATTTTCCTTCGCGCACAAATTTGTCCGCCTCCACCACCTTGTTTGAAAGTGCTAGCATCAACGCGATAGTATGCTGGGCTACCGCTTCACCAGTCAGTTCCGCCGGGGCATTCGTCACCGTCACTCCACGCGCAGCTGCTGCTGCGACATCAACGTTGTCATACCCTGTGGCAAAGTTTGCAAATATTTTTACAGTTGGTGCCGCCTCAAAAACCTCCGCACCAACTTTGTCCGTCAGCAGTGTCACCACGCCGTCGTATTCTTTTTGTGAAAGCATCTCGAGCAATTCCTCTGCACTCACCGGACCTTCCTTATCGTTCACATCTACGCTGTACCCTTCTGCTTCTAGCATTTCTACCGCGATGCCAGGGATTGTTCGTGTAATAAGAATATTTTTTGACATACCCTAATTTTACCACCCATTCACAAAAAACAAAACCGACTCCTTTTACAGAGCCGGTTTTGTTTTCTTCTTTAATTTATCGCATCCACTGCATCATTCGCCAATTCTCTTGCATCATCAGCTAGCTCTTCAGCTTTATCGTAGTCCTTGTCATCATATTCATCTTCTGCATCGTCGAGCATATCTTCCGCATCTTCCAAAATATCCCAAGCGTCATCTACATCGTCGCCATCATCATCCGCATCTTCTATGTCATCTCGTGCATCATCGATAGCATCCTGCGCATCTTCGATCGCGTTCTTGGCATCAGCCTTGGATCCACTATCTCCATCCACTTCATCGTATGCTTCTTCTGCATTGTCCAGCGCATCTTCCCCCTTATCAAAAGCTTCATCAAAATCTCGATCTACAAAGTACGCATGCACTGCATCGTAGATATCTTCCTTGGCATCGTCTAATAGATTGTCTGCCTTGCTTGTACTTTTATTTGAATCATCGATTTCGTCTTCCGCATCTTCGATCATGATCAATGCTTCCTCGATCTTGTTCCAAGCTCGAGTGTCGTCATATGTTCCGTATCCACCATTGCCTCCACAATTGTTAGTAGGGCGTCCAGTGTTTACATCATACAGCGCACAAGCTGTTGGGTAAGTATATGTAGTAGTATATTCTGGTACATATGTAGATGCACCTAGCACTATGCCATTTCCACCAAGTCGTGCTCGAGAATTCGCATCAAAATATCCAGTCGCAGGCAAACCATTACTTACTTGCCATTGGATCAAATATTGCTGAGTCATCGGTCCGAAAACTCCGTCTGGACTTCCATAGCTAGAGAATACAGTCCCGTAGCCACTAGTTTGCAGGTATTGTTGCAAGCATCGCACGTCTTCACCTCGTGAGCCCACATACAGGTCTCGGTAAAATGAACATGGAGCATAAGAAAGCGCATCAGCTTCCTTTACCGCACCACCCACAAAAACCACAACTAGTAATATAAATAAAGCCTTAAATAATGTTTTCATAATATTTTTAATCTACTACAAATATGCCGTATTGGCAACCCCACCCTTACAACAACCCAGAAAGCAAAAGCCGCCCCTTCGGGGCGGCTTTCCTCCTGTTATATAGATTAAATTACTTCATCATCGCTTCTCCATCCGCTGCAGACATGAATTTAAACATGTTGCCTCCACATACAGTACACTTTCCCTTTGCTGAGTATCGTCCTTTTTCGTTCTTAGTAACTACAGGGTCAGCCATGTCTCGCATAGTTGGCTTGTTGTTTGTTCTGCACTTCATACACAATGCTTGTAATGTTGCCATAAATCTTTTTTATTCGCCCTACAATATATTGCCGAGCTACTTTATTAAATGATTATTAATATGCCTATATTAGCACACTTTATATAAAAAAGACAGAAAAAGAATAGCCCCGCCGCTAACGAGCGACGGGGCTATAGCCACCGTGATTACGGTATACTCAGCGACGGGGGCGCGCAATCATGTCCCGAGGCAAAGCGATGTTGAGATCCGCCAGTACAGACGGGGTGAAGGGCTTCCGATAAACCTGGCGCCCCCTCCTCACAAGCGGAACTTCCTTTCTCGGTTCTCCTTTTGCGGGATCGAACGGCTTCCGGTCACGGTGGAAGACGTTCACGCGCCAGCCGAAATCGTCTTCGACTGCCAACTGCATGTCTTCCCCTTGACGAGCTCTGCTGATGCGTCGGAAGATCGAAAGGGGTAGCAGGATCTCTCCGGCTCCTTTTCGATCCCATTCTTTCTCGTCGCCGTCCCACTCAAACATCCAGGGGGTATGAAGCAACGTTCCAGCCGAAATCACTTCGATCCTCCCGATTTCGAAGAACCTTACGAGAGCTCCTCTCCTTTCCTTAGCCTGGCAACCCGCGAGCATCTTTTCCTCTTTTTTAAAACACACAGCCATTCGTACTTCCTCCAAAGTTGTTTTATTGTCCGCCCGGAACTGCTACAAACAAGAATATTACAACATAAAAATCATTACGTCAAAGTATTAGAAGTCCCAGCTACTTAGCAAGGACGGTATTAGAGAATACTTTTTTATAAGTTGACTTCTCTCTCTTTTTTCATATACTAAATTCTGGAACAGCTCTACTCATTTCAGTGAGCCACTATGGCGCTCAGCGCAAGGAGAAAGGCCAAGGGAAATCACTGAATCTGGGCAACTGGGTACTAACCCCTGAAAAGATTGCGATCCGGCTTAGACGTTCGGTCTCAACTCACACGTCAAAAGCTCAGTCGTCTTCCTATCAGGCTCACCAGGTAGACAAAATGGGTTTACACCCTAAGAAATCTACCGCCTGCATCGAGGTTGCTCGAGCAGGTCATAAGTTGGTGCGCAGGTTTGATCCCCCCTGCAAACCTAGCTCGCTTCGGCGGGTAAACTTGTTCGTATCGGGATGCCGTCTGGCCCGGAGTGAAAACTCCGGGTCTTTTTTATTTATCCAATTCCAATCTCTCATCTATACGTATCTGCGCTACGAATTCTGGCACGTGGGACACTAGTATCATCGCTCCTTCGTATTGATCCAAAGCTTTCGCGATAATAGGCAAATGTCTAAAGTTTATATGGTTCGTCGGCTCGTCTAGTATCAGTAATCCTGGTCGAGTTAGTACCAAGCTCGCAAAAGCCACCAGTCCTTTTTGTCCTTCGGACAAGTCTCCAATTTTTGTATTTATTATGTCGCTAGTGATCAAAAAGTTCGCCGCCACAGACCGCATATATTCTTCATCGATTTTTCCGGTCACTTCTTTTAAAACTTTAGTTAGTGCTTCGCGCACACTGTCATCAAAGTTAAGCGTAGAAAAATCTTGTCGGTAATACCCCACACGAATTCCTTCCATTATTTTCGCGCCCGGCGCAGTCCCCTTGGCGAGTGATTCCAGTAGTGTACTCTTCCCAATTCCATTTGGACCAGAAAGTAACAAATGCATTTTCTTTTTCAAAATTATATTTACTTTCTTACTTATAGGTTTGTGTTTCTTTGGGTCGATGATAGTGAGCGATGAAATATTTACAATCTCCCCTAGTATGTCGTCCTGTGCTGGAATTTTAAATTCTCGAATTGTTTTATCTTCCTTTCGCACATCCACCACTTCTTCTTCGAGCTCTTCCGCTTTTTCTCGCATGCGTCGAGCCACGAGGCGAAGCCGTCCGCCTTTGTGAGCGAAAACATTGGCTTGATCTTTTTTGGCTTGGATTTCTTTTTCCAGTTGCGCGTTCTTGGCGTTTTCTCTTTCCACTCGGGCGGTGATGTCTTTCAGCACATTATTATAGTTACCCATGTACTGTTCAACTTTTCTAGTATAAATATCCAGGTACAAGACTCCGTTTGAAAAAGCGTTCAAGAAATGTGAATCGTGGGAGATCACGACTACAGTTTTTTTATATTCGATCAAGAATTTGGTCAGGTGTTCGATTCCCGCTTTATCTAAATTGTTTGTCGGCTCGTCTAGCAACAAAATATCTGGTTCTTGTATTAGTGCAGAGGCAAGAAGTAATCTCGCTTGTTGCCCACCAGAAAAAGATTTCATTATTCGGTCATGCACTTTTTCGTGACCTTTCAAGTTCACTACTTCGAGCACATCATCGATTCTTGGATCGATATCGTAAACTTTTTGTTTAAAACATTTTTGGAAGAATTCTCGCACGGTTAGTTCCAGTTCGTCACGAGGAATCACTTGTCTTGAAAGCGCAATACTCGTCTTCTGAGTAATATTTACCACTCCTTCTTCGGGTTGGCTTTTGCCGGTAATCAAAGAAAAGATTGTACTTTTCCCCGCTCCGTTCTGTCCCATGATAGTCACCTTCATACCCCTTCGCACAGAAAAATCCACCTCCTCGAGGATGGGCTTGTTCACTCCATAATTAAATGAGACTTTATCAAATCTCACCACTGTATCTCCGCCTGACATATGAATTATTACTTTACCTTAAATTTACAAAAATAGAAAGAACGAAGCCCCGCTCCGCCGAAGCGAAACGAGGCTTTGTGGGGACCTAAAGTCCCGATGAAGGGAATGCACTCCCTCCGCACTTGAGAATCGGCTCAGCGAATTTTGCCCGTCCGCCGACATCATCAAAGGCGGTGTCGATCTGTTCTGCTGTACCGAGCAATTCATACACCAGAGAGTCTGGACGTCCGGTGATAAAAAGCAGAGCACCGTTCGTCAGACGCATCGCCGGCTGCGGAAAATCCGCCAAGTGGATCAGGGCTCTGCCGTCCCCCACCAATCCAAGCGCTTCACGCAGAGTCAGCACTGATTTTTCCATAGTCGACACTGTCATTGTCTTTCTCCTCAAGGATTGTTAGACGTCTAGTTGGTTGTTTGAAATGGCAGTACATCTGCGCCCGCCATGACTGATGACCTGGTCAGCTTAGTGCCTGTAAGCGGCCTCACTTTTCGTGCTTCCGCCTTGGCATTAGCTTCGACTACAGGTTTAAGAATGTAACGCTTCTCGGCGACATTCTTCTTGGGCTCCAGCTTCGGAGGGTAATAAAACCCACACAAGAAGAGCTCCAGAGCCTCGTTGTCTGCTTCCCAAGCGCGCCGGATTTCCTCCGGAAGCTTTTCGAGAAGCTCTACTGTCCTCACGACGAGAGATTTCTGCGCTTTCTTCATGGTTGGTTACCTCAGATGGTGGAGTTATTGGTGAACGCCTCAGTTTCTTATACTACATTCAGAATAAATCCACAATTGAAAAAGTGGACGCCGGTTTCCCGACGCCCACTTGCGTGTGATAGATGCGATTCGTTGCCCCACCACACGAGCATGCGGCTACGCCGCCTTGGCGCTGAGCATTCGAAAGAAGTAGTCGCTCCCGCTCTTCTCGGCCAGCCGGTAAGCCTCGGCTTGGTACTTATCGCCGAACAAGAGGCAACCCGTGTACAGCACGAAGTCTTCATCGGCATCCTCAGGCAAGCCCGAAGCTGACATGATGCTGTCGATGAGACCGGGAATGGCGATACGGACAGCACCGGCGTACTTGCCGATTTCGAAGTCCCTGCTTTCACGGCTCGTCTTGTGGCCCTGATCCGAGAACTGGAGAAGTCGCGCAGCTTTCTCCTGGGAGACTGCCTGGTACTTCTCCTGCTTCTCGGGATCCGGCACGTTGCCGATCTTGAGTGTAGCCGACATCCGTTCTGGCAAAAACTGCACGGTCAGATACAGACCCTCCTTGCCATGAACTCCTTTCGCCTCCATGATGGGTATCAGGATAGCCAAGGCACGATGGCCCGCGTCCATGATTTGTTTGAGTGTAACGGCTGGTTGGTTCACGAATGACTCCTTGAAAAAATGTTAGAACTGCCCCTCTGCTTTATAATATAATTCGCCTATTATGTCAAACAATGCTATGATGAAAATCAATGAAAGAAAAAGCAAAAACTAAATCAACAGCGACGCAACCCCCTGCACCCGAGGTAGTTTCTTTCCCTATGCGCATAAATAAATACCTAGCTTGGAAAAAGCACTCTACTCGCCGAGGTGCGGATGATCTCATCAAAGACAAAAAGGTTTTTTTAAATGGAAAGCTCGCGGTACTTGGTGACAAGGTCAACGAACAGGACACTGTGGAAGTTCGTTTCCGCGGACCAAAGCCGTCATACATATATATAGCCTACAACAAGCCCGTCGGCGTGGTCACTCACTCAGCCCAAGAAGGCGAGGTAGACATTTTAGAAAAAATAAAGAAAAATTTAGGAAATGACATTTCTAGTCGTGGCGTATTCCCTATCGGCCGTATCGACAAAGAATCTCATGGATTGATTTTACTTACAAACGATGGACGAATTACAGAAAGACTTTTGAGTCCAAAGTTTTTTCACGAAAAAGAATACTTAGTCAAAACCAAAGAGCCTCTTCGCTCTAGCTTCAAAGAAAAGATGGAGCGTGGAGTACAAATAGACGAAGAAAAAACTGCTCCCTGCAAAGTCACTATCGTAAATGACAATACTTTTAAAATTATTCTCACCGAAGGCAAACGCCACCAGATCCGCCGCATGTGCGTAGCACTCTTTCAGGAAGTCCTCGACCTCAAACGCATCCGCATCATGAATGTAGAACTCGCCAAGCTTCCTGATGGTGCCCACCGCGAAATAAAAGGCAAAGAACTCGAAGTGTTATTAAAATCTTTGGA
>CAYYKS010000010.1:0-12673 GCA_964469255.1 uncultured Candidatus Saccharibacteria bacterium
TCGACCTCACAAGTGAAGAAAAATTTACCGAACCACCAGGTAGATATAGTGAAGCAGGACTGGTGAAAGAACTCGAAAGCCGTGGTATCGGCCGGCCTTCTACGTATGCATCTATCATGCGTACTATCGAGGACCGTGGCTATGTACGTAAAGAAGGTAAAACATTGTTCCCTACTGATACTGGTGAAGTGGTTTCTGATTTCCTAGAAAAAAACTTTGCTGAATATATTTCGGATACTTTTACAGCAGACATGGAAGATAAGCTGGACCTTATATCTCTCGGTGAACTCGAATACGAAAAAACTTTGAAAGATTTTTATGGACCATTTTTGAAGGAAGTAAAAATAAAAGACAAATTAGAAAAAGCTACGAACCTAGGTGATGCCCCTGAAAATATCAAATGTCCTAAATGTGGAAGCGCTATGATCGTAAAACTTTCACGCGGAGGTAAGTTTTATTCTTGTTCCAAATATCCAGATTGTGATGGCGCGCTGATGCTAGACGGTACAGAACTCAAGGGTCCAGAAGAAACTGGTGAGATGTGTCCGGACTGTGGCGAGAAAAAAGGAAAATCTGGCGGAGGTAAACTGGTTATAAGACAGAGGCGTGATGGTGGAGGTAGCTTCATATCTTGTTCTCGATACCCCAAATGTAAATTTATAAAACAGGACGAAGAGGAAATGAAGAGAAAAATGACCGAAGTCACCTGCCCTACCTGCAAAAAAGCTAAAATAATGGAACGCAAAGGAAGATTTGGAATATTTTATTCTTGTGCAGATTATCCAAACTGCAAATTTGCTATGAAAGCAAAACCAACTGGAAATATCTGTAAAGAATGTGGAAGTTTGTATATGCTTGGCACAAAAACTATTCCTGAAAGATGCTCAAATAAAGCTTGCCCGAACTTCCGCCCTGATAAAATAAAAAAGATTGAAGACTAAGCAACATTTTAGTTCAGTGCTATAATCCACTTATGCCAGATATTCAAGAAATTAAAGACATAATAGGAGAAGGCTTAACCAAAAAAGGCGAAGCTTTGATAGCTAAGGCTTACAGCTTTGCTGAGAATGCGCATAAAGATCAGAAAAGAATGAGTGGAGACCCATATTTTTTCCACGTATTTGAAACCGCGAAAATTCTCGCCCAACTAGGAATGGATACTAAAACCATTGCCGCAGGATTTCTCCACGATACACTGGAAGACACTGAAGCTACCGAAGAACAAATCAGAAAAGAATTTGGCGAAGATATTTTATTTTTAATAAATGGAGTCACTAAACTGGGGACTTTAAAATATCGTGGGCATGAAAGGCATGTGGAAAGCTTGCGTAAATTCTTTGTGGCCATGGCCAACGATTTAAGAGTGGTCATCATAAAATTTGCTGACCGTCTGCACAACTTGCGCACTTTACAATATGTGCGTGAAGACAAGCGCGAACGCATAGCCCGCGAATCCATCGAAGTATATGCCCCACTCGCAAACCGCCTTGGTATGGGTAAACTCAAGGGAGAAATCGAAGATGCGGCCTTCCCTTTTGCCTACCCAAAAGAATACAAAGAAGTAGAGGAAAAAATAAAGAGTGAGCGTAGTAAATATGAAACTTATCTGAAGGAAGTTTCTACTGAGCTCAAAAAAGAACTAAAGAAAAATAAAGTGGAAGTGCCTGAAATCAGCTACCGCATGAAGCACAAGTACAGCCTTTATAAAAAACTGAAGAAGTACGACATGGATATCGACAAGATTTACGACATCGTAGCCTTGCGAGTGGTAGTAAATACAGTCGAGGATTGCTACCGAGTACTTGGCATCGTCCACTCCATCTGGAATCCACTTCCCGGCCGAATCAAGGACTATATAGCCGTACCAAAACCAAACGGATATCGCTCTATCCACACTACAATATTTACTGGTTCTGGTGGTATTGCAGAGATTCAGATCCGAACTGTAAAAATGCACGCCGAAGCTGCGTACGGTATCGCCGCTCACTTTGCTTACAAGGAACAGGGCCAAAAGAAAGTAAAAGGCGATAAAACAAAATTCCAATGGGTAGAAGAATTAAAAAATCTAAACTACGCCCCAGGTGAATCACAAAGCTTGCTCGAGCACCTCAAGATGGATTTCTTCAACGACCGAATATTCATATTCACCCCAAAGGGTGACGTGATAGACCTACCAGATGAGTCCTCGGCAATAGATTTTGCTTACTCTATCCACTCTGATGTCGGAGACCATATGTCTGGAGTAAAGGTGAACGGAAAAATGGCTCAGATATATTCGACATTGAAAAATGGTGACATCGTAGAGATAACCACTAAAAAAGATGCCCACCCTTCGAACAAATGGTTGGAATACACTAAAACCACAGTAGCAAAAAAACATATCAAACAATACATGGAGAAACACAGCTTGGCATCCAAGCTAAAATCCTTCGGCAAGAGCTAAATTTGAACTAGAGGCTAAAATTAGAGATGTTATAAAGATTTGCGTCATCCTCTTTGACTTCGTCTTTACTGCGGTCATCTAGGGGAACTTCTTCAGTCACTTTAATTTCTGGTTCAGGATTTTGCGCAATATGATTTTCTAACATAGCATCTCTATTTTTTTCAGTTTCCCCTTTCTGAATTTGGTCTAGAATGGTGCGCAAGTCTTCGGTTGAAAAGAAATCGATCTTGATTTGTCCACCAAGTTCTTTGCGGTCGATATGCACTCGAGTGCCTAACTTTTCTTGAAATTCTTCTTCAAGCTCAGTTATCTCAGGGTCAGGCATGAACTCTTTCTTGCGAACACGATCAAAGGCGATCTTGCGAGCCAGCTTTTCTGCCTCACGCACAGTGATTTTTTTGTAAACAATTTCTTTGAACAAAACTATTTGCTCTTCCGGATGGTCAGCCAGCATCAGTATCGGTCGAGTGTGACCTTCAGTAATTTTCCCCTGTGATAGAGCGTCTAGAATTTCGTCCGACAAACTCAAAATACGAAGTGAGTTTGAAACGTATTCACGACTCTTACCCATTTTCTTTGCTATCTCGGCATGAGTAAATTTGAATTCAGTATATAATCGCAAGAATGCACGAGCTCGATCGACAACATTTAGGTCTTCACGTTGTAGGTTTTCAAGTATTGCGAGCTCGAGCTTCATGATAGCAGTATCACCCACACGGATAATCACCGGCACTTGAGCCACCCGTGCCAGACGCGATGCGCGTAGTCGGCGCTCGCCAGCGATGAGTTCGTATTCGGTAACCAGCCCACCTTCTTCTTTTTCTACTTCTACCCTAGAAACTGTAAGCGGTTGAAGTACTCCATATTGTTTGATAGAGTTCGCAAGATCTTCCAGTTTTGCCTCGTCAAACTCGCGCCTTGGTTGATAAGGGTTTGGTTTTATTTTATCGGTGTCTATCCAGAAAATTGAATTGGAATATAATTCGGACATGACACTATCTTAACATATATAAAAATAATTTATAAATTGATTTAGAGCATAAATTTGTGTAGAATGTGTGGATTGCCCAGGTGGCGGAATTGGTAGACGCAATAGACTCAAAATCTATCGATGGCAACATCATGAGAGTTCGATTCTCTCCCTGGGCACAAAAGTATTTTTCTTGAGAAAAAACTCAAGTTATAATATTTGACTTTTACTATTATTTATGATATAGTGAAAGTATAGTTCTTTAAAAAAGGTTGAGATGAGTTTTATGTACCTTTATTTAGTTAGGGTAAGTAAGACTCGTCTCAATCCGAGCGAGTATTCAACAACATCCATTTTTGGAGAAAAACGTGAAAATTGCGATCGTCGACAGTAACCTCCTCTCGAACTCAGTGAGAAGAGAGGCGCTCAAAAGCGCTGGCCATGTGGTCAGGATTTTGCCCGAACTCGCAGCGGCCAAGGCGTTCGTCGGCATGAAAGCCGCCACGAAAATCGAGGCAGTCATCTGCGTCGAGACGGACAGCGTCCAGGACGACGGAATCGACTGGGCAAAGAGCCTGAAAATCCCGGTCATCCTTCTCACAGCCAACGACCGCAAGGTGGAAGGCTTCCAGACGCTCGAGCGACACGACGTGAGCCCAAAGGCGATCGGCGACCTCCTCAACATCGTCGGAACCATCGCCGCTGAGCTCGCTCGCAAGGCCGCCTAGCGGCACATCATCGCGACCCCGGTCGCGGACAAGGACCCCGTTCCTCGTTCGCCCGGGGTCCTTGTTTTTGTACCGAGTTGCATTTATATCTCATATGTGATATACTGCCCTACATGAAAAAACCAATAACCGAGCAAAAGAAGATTGGAAATTTAATTAAAGAAGTTCGCGAACACCGTTTTATGACCCAAAAAGATTTCGCTAAGGCTTTAGGCACATCCCAGAGTTCTATCCCCCGTATGGAAAAAGGCGAACAAAATTTCACCACTGAATTACTTTCAAAAATAAGCACAGTGCTCAACCACCAAATAATTTCTACCTCTAGCTCCATAGACTTCCAGGTCACAGGAGGGAAAAAACTAAGTGGCTCTATCAAAACGAATTTTTCTAAAAACGGTTCTGTCGGACTTTTGTGTGCATCACTTTTGAACAGAGGGATGACGACTCTTCACGGCATCGCTCGCATTGAAGAAGTTTATCGAGTGATCGAAATTTTAGAAAGTATCGGTGTAACCGTAAAATGGGTCAGCAACAATACCCTCACTATCAAGCCTCCGAAAACATTTAATATTCGTGGTATCAATCGTGAGTCAGCTATCAAGATACGCTCTATCATCATGCTCATGGGGCCATTGGTGCACTTTATACCTTCTTTTTACCTGCCTCATGCATCCGGCTGTCAGCTCGGCAAACGCACTATCGCCGCGCATACATACGCCTTTGATAACATAGGTATAAAAATAAAAACTACCAACGACGCCTACAAAGTAAGTCGAAACAAACTGAAAGCTACAAACATCGTCATGTATGAAGCTGGTGATACTGCTTGTGAGAACGTGCTCATGGCGGCCGCTTTGATTCCAGGTAAGACTACTATAAGTTTTGCTAGTGCGAACTATATGGTGCAGGAAGTATGTTTCTTTTTGGAAAAACTGGGAGTAAAGATAGAAGGCGTCGGCACTTCGACTCTAGTCGTACACGGTGTAAAAGAAATAAATCAAACTATAGAATACTGGAACAGCGAAGACCCCATCGAGTCTATGATGTTTATCTCTGCGGCTATAGTCACTGATTCCCCGCTTACTATCACCAGAGCGCCGATTGATTTCCTAGCCCTCGAACTTGAAAAATTAAAGCGAATGAAGCTTCGATATAAAATTTCTAAAAGCTACAAATCCTATAATGATAGGACAAACTTGGTAGATATTCAAATATTTCCGAGCAAACTAATAGCTCTCGAAGACAAGATCCTGGCAAACCCCTACCCTGGTATAAACATAGACAACCTTCCTTTTTTTGCACTAATTGCAACTAAGGCCAAGGGGCAAACCATGGTGCATGACTGGGTTTATGAAAACCGCGCCATATATCTGACTGACCTCACTCGATTGGGTGCCGACATCACACTGGCGGATCCACATCGTCTTTATATAAACGGCCGAACTCAATTGAAAGCGGCTCAGCTTTCCTGCCCGCCTGCTCTAAGACCGGCGGTGATAATACTTCTCGGAATGCTTGGAGCTACTGGTACTTCTATCTTGCGTAATATTTATATGATTAGTCGTGGCTACGAAGAGATTGCTGAGCGATTAAACTCTATCGGTGCAGATATTAAAATTATTCAAGGTTAAATGCGAGGAAAAAATCCAGTAACGAAAGTTATAGTAGTTCTCGGACAAACAGCCACGGGTAAAAGTGACCTAGCTGTAAAAATCGCCAGAAAATTTAATGGTGAAGTTATTTCTGCTGATTCTAGGCAAGTCTACAAGGGGCTCGATATTGGTAGCGGTAAAATTACCAAATCTGAAATGAAAGGCGTCCGTCATCACCTGCTCGATGTTGCCAACCCTAAGAAAAAATTCACAGTAGCTCAATATCAAAAACTCGCCAAATCAGCTATGGCTTATATCGTAAAAAGAGGAAAAGTGCCGATAATTTGTGGGGGTACTGGTTTTTATATTGATACTGTAACGAAAGGTATAGTGTTCCCTTCAGTGGCACCAAATTTAAAATTACGAAAAAGCTTGGAGAAAAAAACAACTGAACAATTATTTAAAATACTAAAAACACTAGACAGGGCCAGAGCAAAAAATATCGATGCGAAAAATAAAGTGAGACTAATACGAGCCATTGAAATAGTAAAGGCTTTGGGCAAAGTTCCCAAAATAAAAGAATCAAAATCAGAATATGAATTTATTAAAATCGGTTTGCACTTGCCATCTTCAAAATTAAAAGAAAAAATAGAAAAAAGATTGATCAAAAGAATCAAGATGGGAATGCTAAATGAAGCAAAGAAACTTCATAAGACGGGGCTGTCTTGGAAGCGAATGGAAGAACTTGGACTAGAATATAAGTTCATGGCTCTTCATCTGCAAAATAAGATAACCAAGCGGGAAATGCTAGAGAAACTAAATTCTGAAAGTTATAAATACGCCAAACGCCAGATGACCTGGTTCAAACGAGACCCCGATATTAAATGGTTTTCTCCGAATCGGGTTTCTTTCGCATATATTCAAAAATCATCGGCAAAACAGAAACAGCTATAATCAGTACAATCATAAAAGAAATATAGTCCTTGATCTGTGGAAAAATTCTACCCAAGAAAAATCCTACCAACGTCACACTAGTTGACCACAAAGCTGAACTCATCAGGCTGTATTTTACGAAATCTTTATAGTGCATACGAGCGATACCTGCGACAATAGGCATAAATGTACGAACTAGTGGAACAAAACGAGAAACAATAATCGCGAACTTTCCATACTTATCAAAAAATACATGGGCTTTTATAATATGCTCTTCTTTGAGAAACTTCTTAAAGAAAGAATATCTACGAAGCTTTTCTAAATTCACTCCCACCTCGTATCCTAAAAGTCCACCTAAAAAGGTAGCCACAAAAATCATAGGTATTAAAAAAAATAAATTTAAATTTAAAACTGCTACCAGTAGTCCCGCAGTAAAAAGCAAACTGTCCCCCGGTAGTGGAAAAAATATACCTGATTCTAAGAAAACAATAATGAAAATACCTAAGTATCCGTAGGTGCCGATAATGTGTGGTATGTCAAAAAGTTCAGCCATGTGTTACTTATTCTAGCACACAAAAAGAAAGTCGCCCGTTGATGAGTCGGGCGGACTCTCTTTACGGGCGACACGGTCTTGTTTAGACCAAGATCTTGATGAATGGTGGATTGAGGTCTTCTCCTGCCACGATGAACATGACATCGCGACCGATAATGGTTCGAACGAAACCCCTGAGGCCAAACCGAAGAGGTCGACGAAAGACCTGCATACCGAGTAGAGCCCCAGTATCTCTATCAGTCACCCTGACTCGGACTCCTCCAAACTGTTTGTTCAACTTCCCACGTTCATTGAAAAGCTTCCCCATGTTATTCTCCTAAGGTTTTTTGTTATTGGTTCACCCCCTTGGGCGTTACTTTACTGACGATGTGCGAATTTTTGTTTGCCCACATAATAACTTTATAAAAATTTTAAGTCAATTTAAACGAAAAGAGGGCGACAGTTGTATTTAGCAACCATCGCCCTCGGGGATGAATCTAGACAGATTCTTGTTCTCCATCCGGCATTTAAGTGGGATGAAATTACTCTAATCTAGACTACTTACTCCCGATACTTCTTAATGCCCGCCGCCGCCCTTGCCGTTCACACGATCAACCATCCGAGAGAGGAACTGTTTCGAAGAGCCCTCCATCATCTGAATGACAAGCAGGCCAGCGACCTTCTTGTCTTCCTCGCTCATCTCGTGAGTGGAATGTGCAAACTCACGTAGGATACCTCCGAGGTGCTTACTGACCTCGCTATCGACGGCAGCCCTGAGCATCGTCGTGAGGATTCCCTGAACGTTGGTGGTGTTTTCTGTCATTTTTTTCTTTCTGGAACTTCCGAAATCATTTCGGAAGGCTGATCTCATTGTTTGAGACAAGCACCTTAAGCACAAAAATTTCTGCTCAAAGCGCTTATCTCAAATTTAAAAAGTACTATACCTATATATTATAGCATATTTAATACCTATTTGTCAATTTGCGGGCCCACTAGGAATCGAACCTAGGTCAATCGTTTTGGAGACGATTATTCTACCTCTGAACTATGGACCCTTTTCTACGAAAAAACGACCTCAGGATGTTCTCTTGGGTCGCCTTAAGTGTAGCACAAAGTCGGGGAAAATCTATTTCTTGATCTCCTTATGCTTAGTGCTCTTCTTGCACCAACGACAATACTTCTTGAGCTCGATTTTTTTAGTAACGAGTTTCTTGTTCTTGCTGGACCAGTAATTTATGCGCTTGCAGGTACCGCAGGCTAGTTTTATAAGTCTATCTTGTGACATGGGTCTAATACTATTATAATTTGGCTTGAAATGCAACCACCTTAGCCCCTAGTAGCTTGCTAGCTACTTTCGAAAACCTTTGAGCGTTCCCGGTAGTGAAATAGGTGGTTTTTCCCCTTCCTGCCTGCTTATTTTTGAAACGATTCTTTATTACTAGAGATTTAGTATGTTTAGCTATAGCCTTTCCGCTATCTATCAGTTTTACCTTTGGACCAACCATGTTTTGAATAGTTTTTCTGAGGAATGGATAGTGCGTACAGCCGAGTACTAACCTATCCGCTTTAGAATTTTTAATTTCTTTCAAATATTTATTTAGTAGAACTTTAACTTTCGAACTACTCAAATCTCCCTCCTCAACTACATTTTCTAAATTCTGGCAACCTATGTTTATGACTTCTATCCCGTGTGTAAAGTCAGTGATTAGTCTTTTAATTGTTTTGCTTTTTGAAGTAGCTGGTGTTGAGATTATACCGATAACTCCGGTCCTAGTATTCTGAGCGGCAGGTTTAACTGCTGGTTCTGTACCCACGATCGGAATTTTAAAATTTTGTCTAAGTTCTTTGATGCTGTAACAAGTAGCTGTATTGCAAGCTACCACCATCATTTTTATATCATGTTTCTTTACAAAATAGTCTGTAATATTTACGCAAAGATTCACTAATTCTTTTTTAGTCTTTTCACCATAAGGTACATATTTTTGATCGGCCAAGAAAACAAAATTCTCATGAGGTAATAGTTTTTTAAGCTCAATCAAAATCGACAATCCACCTACTCCTGAATCAAACACCCCGATTGGTCTATCATCCGACTTTGGCATGATTAAAAAGTAGTTTTTAATTTCTGTTCTTCTTTAAAACGATCTAGGGCTAGATTTATCAACATATCTAGAAGTTTAGAAAAAGGCACTCCACTCGCCTCCCACATTCGTCTAAACATGACAGGTCCTGGAATTGTATTGATTTCATTCACCAGAACTTCACCACTCTTCTTAAGAAAACAATCCACTCGCCCCATACCTTCACAAGACAAAGCTATATAAGCCTTTCGGACTGTATTCTGAATTTTTTTAATTTCTTCCTTAGAAAGAATTGCTGGAACTCTGTATTCCGTACCACTAGCATCATCATATTTGGCTTTGTAAGTATAAAATTCTTCTTTAGGAATGAGCTCGCCTGGTACAGACATAAGAGGTTCCTCGTTACCTATGACTCCGCATTCAATTTCCCTACCATCAATTGCTTCTTCTACTATTACCTTTCTATCGTAGGCCAAAGCATCTTTAATGGCCTTCTTAAAATCTTTTTCACTTTTTACTTTTGTGATACCAACTGAGGATCCAGCATTGGCAGGCTTCACGAACATGGGTAATCCTAATTTTTTCTCTAATTCTTTAAAGCTTGGAATGCTAGATTTATTAAAAGAAGTAAATTGAGCTATAGGAATTCCTGCGTCCCGAAGTAGTCTCTTCATTACATCTTTATCCATACCGACAGCAGAACCTAAAACTGAAGCACCTACAAATGGCACGCCAATGAGTTTTAATAAACCTTGAACTGTTCCATCCTCTCCAAAAAGTCCATGTAATATTGGGATAACTACATCGTATTTTTTTAATTCATTAAAATTAAACTTGCCATTTTTAGGAATCTTATATTTCGTTACTGTATATTTATTTTTATCCAGAGCGTCGATAACTTTACCAGCTGAAACAATAGACACATCGTGTTCGGGTGATTTTCCACCAAAAAGTACACCGATTTTTAACTTTTTATTTGCCATGTCGCTAGTATACCACCTTACTTTAAAATCGCATCTTTGAGGCTTTTAGGTACACTGGTGAGGCATTTAACACCGCCTTTAGTGATGAGGCACATGTCTTCTATACGAACTCCGCCAAAGCCCGGCAAATATATTCCAGGTTCGATAGTCATCACACAACCCACTGGCAGAATGTCAGGACTATTTGGTTTAAAGTTTGGCCACTCGTGAATAACAGTTCCTACACCATGCCCGAGTCCGTGTTTGAAATTATCTTTATATTTTTTCGCTAAATATTTTCGAGCCACACTATCAATAACTCCTGCTCTCTTTTCTCCTGTATTTAATTTCTTATATGCCAACTCCTGCGCTTTCAAAACATCGAGATAAACCTTTTTCTGCTTAGCATTCGGCTCACCCCAAAAATAAGTTCGAGTCATGTCTGAACAGTAATGGTTCACAGTAGTACCAAAATCAAACATAATAGTGTCACCTTTTTTTAATTTACTTTTTCCGGGTTCGTGATGAATGTTTGCAGAATTTTTTCCAAAAGCCACAATCGGTGGGAATGATAAGACTGGATCACCGAGCTTTATAAAATATTTTTTAATTAAATTGGCGACAGTAATTTCTGTAATGCCTGTTTGAAGTTCCGCTAGAACGCAATCAAGCACAATCTCGCTGGTTCTCTGCGCAGAAATAATATTCGCAAGTTCTTTTTTTGTCTTCACCGCCCGCACTTCGTGTACTAGTTTTATTTTTTGCATATAAGCCATGGCTTATTTGAGTAAAGCTTAAAACAATTTTGCTATGTCGTGGTAAGTGATAAATACCATGAGTAGAATCAAAAGTGAAAATCCGATTGCGTTTGAAGTATTCGCTATACTTGGTTTGATTCGAGAGCCCTTTATTTTTTCTATGAGTAAGAAGAAAAGACGTCCGCCATCGAGCGCTGGGAAGGGTAAAAGATTGATAATACCCAGGTTTACCGATATTAGAGCAGCAAAAGACAAAAGGTAAACGAAGCCGAATTGATAAGCATTTCCAGCGATTCCAACCATACCCACAGGTCCTGTAACGTTATCCAGACTACCTTGACCCCTTACAGCGTCAAAAACGAGTGAAAATAGGCCTACAGCGGTGTTTTTGGTCATAAACCAAGTTAGCTTTGCCCCCTCCCAAAACGAGCTTAAAACAGGCAATTTAGCCGTTCCGATCATGTCCATAGATATGCCTATTTTTGGACTTCCATCGGCACCTGTCGGAATGATTTTTACTTTTAAAACTTCAGCATCTTTACCCCTGACATAACCTACTTCTATTTCCTCTTCAGAATGTTCCACAACAAAAGATTTGAAGGTTACTGGATTTATTTCTTCGAGAATCGTATGTTCTTGCGACTCATGCATATGCATCACCGAAACTATTTTGTCTCCAGATTTTAGCCCTGCCTTTTCTGCAGGAGATTCTGGAGCTACATTGATCACTGTCAGATTCACATCCGTCAAAGTCTGACCATTGGCTTCGTTACTTACAGAAGTTGGAAGTCCTGACATAAAGCCGATTGAGAAAAATAACCAAGCCAGCAAAAAATTCGCTGCTACTCCTGCCACCAAAACTATAGCTTGCTGCCATCTTGGTTTATTTACAAAACTTCTCTCCCGGTCGGGACCGTTTGTATTTTCATCGTCTGGATTTTCACCAAATATTTTTACAAAGCCTCCGATAGGCAGAAGGTTAAAAGTGTATTCTGTCTCCCCCTTCTTAATACCAAAAAGTTTTGGCGGAAAACCAAAGCCAAACTCATCCACACGAATACCGAAATACTTGGCCATAGAAAAATGACCAAATTCATGTACGACGACCAAGACAAGTAAGACAACGAAGAAAATAAGTATATTCATATTTGATTTAGCCCATTACCTCCTTCTCTTTCTTTTCAAAAATATTTTCTAGGTTTGTGTTTGTTTCGTTGATTATTTTTTGTAGGTCTTCCTTAGCTGCAAATTTATCATCTTCGGTTAGCTTGCCGTCTTCTTCCTTGGCTTCCACATCTTTCCAAACATTTTCACGTTCTCGGCGTACAGTGATACGAGCTTCTTCTAGCTTTTCTTTTAGAACTTTTACAAGTGAAGCTCGAGTCTCAGTAGTAAGCTGAGGGAAAATAACTCGAATACCTTGATCATCTGTTGCTACAGACAGCCCTAGGTTTGAACCGATGATAGCTTTCTCGATTTCTTTTACTTGGCTTTTGTCCCAAGGCGCGATACGGAGAGTCTTTGGGTCTTCGATGGAAACATTGGCCACATTTTTAAGAGGCACTCTTGAACCATAGGACTCCACAGAAACACCATCTAGTACCATGGGTGAAGCACGGCCGATGTTTAATTGAGTAAATTCTTTATGTAAGAAATCTTCTACCTTTTTTAATT
>CAYYKS010000011.1:0-11857 GCA_964469255.1 uncultured Candidatus Saccharibacteria bacterium
CGTCTTGAAAATAAAATCTTGAATAAATTTATGTTTCCTGAATATTTTAGAAATAAAAAAGATTTTGAACGAGAAATTTTTGATTGGATAAACTTTAACCGCTAGGCAAGGCCTAGCGGTGAGGAATAAAAATAAATTTAAATAACAAAACCCCAGGTTGCAGGGCAACGCTGGGGCGTTTTGGGTCGGTCGTGAACAACCAGAAGAATTTGTTCACGACCGACCTGAGAGGCTATCGAAACAGCCTGGCGATCTCGTCGAATTTGTAGCCGACCACGACGGCGACAAGGACTAAGGCCACGACGACCTGTGGCCAGATCTTGGGGCGTGGGGCTTCGGCGATCGACCTGAATAGGTCAGGTCTTTGATTGGGGGTTGTTTTGTTTTCGGGCATGGTGTCCTCCTTGTGGACATTTTTTTTGGGGGTTGGGTGCGAACTTCTTTTACCATACTACTTAAAATTTAAATGGCAAGTGATGGTTTGCGTGTACATTTTTTTAGGTTTTGTTATAATAAAAATTAAGTATGAATAAATATTCTAAATATATTGCGAACATTTTTTTTATTGGGGTTTTATTTTTTTCTGTCATTGCTTATAAAGCTCAAGCGGCTGGTGTCGTGAGCGGTTCAGTATTTTTTGATGTAAATGGAAATGGTACTGATGATGGAGTTTCTGACGCTCCAGTGCAATACATGGGGGTACGCCTTTGGAACGATGTTGGCAATAATAATGCCATTGATGTCGGTGTGGACACTATCGCAGCGGGGGCTATGACTAATAATCTAGGTGATTATACTTTTACTTCACTAGCTGATGGAGATTATCTTTTAGAAGCTTATGATCCTACCAATCAATTAGGCCCAGGTATTTTTACTGATACTTCTAGTGACGGTGTTTTAGATATCACCATCGCTGGAGGAGGTGTGACTGGACAAAGTGTCGGTTTTCATAAGAGTGTATCTACAAATAGTGGCACGATTGCTTCCACTGTAAAGATCGACGAAAATACTGCCAACGGTCCTGGTGCTGTTAACTTAATTGCCGATGATAGGTACGGTACTGTTGCTGGTATTGGTGACTTAAACGGTGACGGAGTTCAAGACATTGCCGTGGGGGCAATATTTGATGAGGGTACTGATGCTAATTCTGGAGCTGTTTACATTCACTTCATGAACACTGATGGAACAATTGACTCCACTGTAAAGATCGACGAAAATACTGCCAACGGTCCGGGTGCGGCTAGTTTGGAGGCTAGTGACAATTACGGCTCAGCTGTTGCTGGTATTGGTGACTTAAACGGTGACGGAGTTCAAGACCTTGCGGTAGGAGCTGTTACCGACGAAGGTACAGAACTTGGCTCTGGTGCTTTTTATATTCACTTCATGAACACTGATGGAACAATTGACTCCACCGTCAAGATCGACGAAAATACTGTAAATGGCGTCACTGCTGCGAGCTTAGATGCTGGGGATGCGTATGGCGCCGCCATTGCTAATATTGGTGACTTAGATGGTGATGGAGTTCAAGACCTCGCTGTGGGGGCATATTTTGATGAAGGTACGGATGCTGCCTCCGGAGCTATTTATATTCACTATATGAATACCGACGGAACAATTGATTCCACCGTCAAGATCGACGAAAATACTGTCAACGGTCCGGGTGCGGCTAGCCTAGATGGTTTTGATTTTTACGGGGTTTCTATTGCGAATCTTAATGACTTAAACGGTGACGGAGTCCAAGACCTAGCTGTTGGCGCATTTCTAGATGAAGGTACTGATGCATCTTCAGGTGCTCTTTATATTCACTTCATGAACACCGATGGTACTATCGACTCCACCATAAAGATTGACGAAAATACTGCTAACGGTCCGGGTGCGGCTAGTTTGGCTGCGAGCGATTTATACGGAGGAAGTGTGGCTAACCTGGGTGATCTAAACGGTGACGGGGTTCAAGATATTGTCGTAGGGGCTCCTGCTGATGAAGGTACAGACCTTGGTTCTGGTGCTTTTTATCTTCACTATATGAACACTGATGGAACGATTGATTCTACAGTAAAGTTTGACGAAAATACCGCAAATGGTGCCACCGCTGCGAGTTTAAATGCGAGTGATCAGTACGGATCTTACATTGCCAACATTGGTGACTTAAATGGTGACGGAATTCAAGACATTGCCGTGGGGGCATATGCTGACGAAGGTACTGATGCATCTTCTGGGGCTATCTATATTCATTTTTTAGTAGCTCCAGCTGTAATCACTAATGTTACTTCTTCTACGCCTGACGGGACTTATGCTTCTGGTAATCTTATTACTATTAATGTGACTTTTAACCAAACAGTAACTGTAACTGGCGTCCCTCTGCTTACTTTGGAAACTGGTACCACTGATGGGGTGGCAAGTTATGTGTCTGGCGATGGAACAGACACTTTGAATTTTGATTTCACTCCTACTTCAGCTCATGAAGTTTCCGATCTTGAATATGTGAATATAATTTCATTAACCCTAAATGGCGGTACAGTGTTAGATGCTGGGTTGAATAATGCAAATTTAACTTTGCCAATTCTAGGGGGGACAGGCTCTCTTGGTTTTAATAAAGAAATTGCTATCTTTACGCCCGAACCTAGTCCGTCTAGTTCTAGTGGTAGCCGACCTCGACCTCGTTCTGTAATTAATACTTATATTCCACCCGTAGATATCCTACCTATAGATATTTCACCTATCGAGAGTACTGATAAAAATTGTACGGAATTTACCAAAGACATAAAGCTAGGTTTGGCAACTAATGATTCGAATGAAATAAAATTATGGCAGGCATTTTTAAATAAAAATTTTGATGCGAAACTCGTAGAAGATGGTATTTATGGCAAAATGACTCTGCAGGCTGTGAAAAATTTCCAAACAAAGTATGCAGAAGAAATTTTGGCACCATGGGGTCTGGTTAGAGCTACTG
The DNA here is from genome assembly GCA_964469255.1 of uncultured Candidatus Saccharibacteria bacterium. Classification (GTDB taxonomy): domain Bacteria; phylum Patescibacteriota; class Minisyncoccia; order Phycocordibacterales; family UBA9973; genus UBA9973. The sequence goes on from CAYYKS010000011.1 coordinate 2,951, forward strand.
GTTTTATACACAAGACCACTCGATCTAAAGCCAATAACATTTTAGGTTGTCCGACTATTTAAATTAATAACAGATTATTCTAAGTAATAAAAAATCATAGTATAAAAAGCGATGCCCCGATACGCGCGGGCGATCGGGGGCTTTGGTGATCCTATTTGAAGAAGAACTCTATACAGCCTTCTCGTAAATTGTTCATTTTTGCTTGCCAAGTCCAGGGTGGTGGCGTACATCTTTCCACCTCGATGTTGGCGTCGTGCAGCCTCACGATGTCCCTGTCCTCCAGACCGGAGATCTGAAGGAACGGCTCGTTGAGCCTTGGGAAACGGACCCTTTTTCCCAACGAGCGGGTGAGCAAAGGTCCGTTGAAGGTGCCTTTGGTGATGTGAAAATTTGTGATTTTGACCCAGGTTGTGTTCATTTTTTGCCTTTCTATGGCTTGGGTTGTACGTCAAAAGGAACGGCGAAGTTTTGCTATTTATACCACAAAGATTTGAATTAACAAGGGTGTCACTCACCGCTAGGCAAGGCCTAGTGGTGGGGTAGAATAAAAATTAAATATAAAAAAAGATGCCCGGGCTCTCTTTGGGAGAGCCCGGGACTTTGAGGTACTGATCCATGTGATCCCCATGGACAACAAACTGTTTTTCTGGCGTGAGCCACCGGTTTGTTGGATTCGCGGAAATGCTTCGCGGAGAAGCATGCATCGCGATTCAAAATCACAGGTACGATGCTGGTTTCAGTGTAGTACCAAAATAATTTTTGTCAAATTCAATATAAAAAGCGATGCCCCGATACGCGCGGGCGATCGGGGCGTGTGATTTAGATTTTTCCCGCACCTACTTAGTGCGAGTTGCCCAACGGTGTTGGGCTAGCGATGGAAAGCGATCCACAGACCTAGGGCGAAAATGGCGAGCCCGAAATCTCTGAAGAAGTGGGGATGAACTTGTTGCCTTCTCTCAATCCATGTGGGCGCATCTTCCTCTTTGTGGTGTATGGCCAAGTGCGTGGCCTGATTCCCCGAGAACTCGCCGAGCGAGATGAGAATTGCACCGACGATTGAGGTCCCGATTCTGTCTGTCATCGCGTAGGCGACGAACCCGGCGACTAACGTAAGAAGATACGTGTAGGCCTTCATGTGTCCGGGGATTTGCCTCCACAGGAGTTCCCACGACCAGACCTCTTTCACGAGGACGTTTTTTTGGGCAAGCAGGATGAGGTCTTGATCCGTGCCACCGTGGATTTTCAGCCTTGCCGTACCATTCAGGATGCTTTCGCCTTCCGTCTTGTCGGGCATGGCTGTAACCTCTTTCCCCAAGATCTTCTCGATTTCTCCAGCTGTGATCTTGGAGATTCTTCTGATTACCATAATCTTTCTCCAGTAAATGAACGGCGAAGTTTTGCTATTTATACCACAAAATTTTTGATAAACAAGGGCAGAAAAGTTAACCGCTAGGCCTTGCCTAGCGGTAGGAAGGGGAACTAAATACTTATCCACAGGCTGAGGCTTGGTGTTATTTTTCTAGGTGGTTTATAATGTAAGTCGAGTGGGAAAAAGTGGGAAATAATAATTTTGTAAAAATATGTTGATCCCGAACGAAGCCAAGCTTCTTACGGGACAGGTCGTCGAATAATAAATATATAAATTTATGTTGATAGGAGAATATATTCATACAATCGACGATAAGAACAGAGTCTCTATGCCGTTCAAGTTCCGCAAGGAACTCGGCAAGAAAATTATTATTACTCCAGGGTTGGGGCAATGCTTGTTCATTTTCACCGCAAAGGAATGGGAGAAAGTTTCTAAAAAACTTTCTGATTCCGAAAACGATTTGTCTTTTCTTAAGGCCGACCAACGTAGCTTTAACCGATACATGTTCGGGCGAGCGGCGGAGGTAGAAATAGATTCCGTGGGGCGCATGATGATTCCAGAATTTTTACAAGAGGGAATCAAACTTCGCGACAAGGCAGCCATCATAGGGGTGAAAGACCGAATCGAAGTGTGGAATGAAAAAGCGTGGTCCGAACAAAAAGAAAAGATCGGTCGCGAGGCAGAGAGTTTAGCAGAGAAGTTATCAGGCACACAGTAATGAATAGTATTCACAAGACAGTTCTTTTAAATGAAGCTATAGAAGGCTTGAATTTATCTACCAAGCAGGTAGTGGTAGATGGCACATTTGGTGGCGGAGGTCACAGCTCTGAAATTTGTAAAAGATATTCAGGTATAAAAATCATCGCCATCGATCAAGACGCGGGAGCTTGGGGTAAAGCCAAAGATAAATTTGCTGGACTGGATTGCGATGTGAATTTTGTAAACGACAATTTTCGAAACATCGGACAAGTTTTGAAAGATTTAGAGATAGAAAGTGTAGATGGGGTGTTGCTAGATTTGGGCTTGAGTTCAGACCAGTTGGATAATTCCGGACGAGGATTTTCTTTTTTGAAGAATGAGCCGTTGCTCATGACCATGAAGGAAAATCCTTCGGGAGATGATGTTACCGCAAGGGATGTGGTAAATACCTGGGAAGAGAAAAATTTAGCCGATATTATTTACGGCTATGGTGAAGAAAAGTTGAGTCGAAGAATTGCCAAAGCAATAGTGGACGCTCGAGAGAAAAAACCGATCGAAACCACATTTGAACTAGTGGCAGTTATCGAGGATGCAGTGGGTGGAGCTTATAAAAGGCAACGCATACACCCCGCTACTAGAACTTTTCAGGCCATACGTATAGCAGTGAATGACGAGCTGGGAACACTTTCGGCTGGTATAAACAAAGGTTTTGAAGTTTTAAAAGTAGGGGGGAGGATGGCGGTGATTAGTTTTCATAGTTTAGAAGACAGAATCGTGAAGAAATTTTTTAAAGCAAAGGTAGACGCCGGGGAAGGAGTTTTAATAAACAAGAAAGTAATAACAGCGGGCAGTGAAGAAATTAAAAATAATAGTAGGTCCAGAAGTGCAAAATTGCGAATCATTGAAAAAAACACCGCCAAGGCGGTGGAAAAAATAAAACCAAATGAGACAAATGAGTTTAAAATTTAAAAGATACGCCACTCAAATACAGGCTTTTGATAATGCCGAAAAAATGATGTTGCGGGCCGTACTCTTTTCATTTGGGGCATTGGCTGTATGGTATGTCATTATTTTAGGCACAATAGTTTTCAATATTAGCGAACGTAAAACTGCGGAAGCTAAAGTGCGAGCCCTTTCGAGCGAAGTCAGTGATTTAGAGCTCGAATATCTAGCTCTATCCAATAGTATTGACCTAAATCTTTCATATAGTATGGGGTTCAAAGAAATCAGTGCGAAGTTTGCTACTCGAAAATCCTTGGATGCTCTGGGGATGAATTCAGAGAGAGGTGTGTTAACTATAAATAAGGTCAAAGGTGAAATTTAGAATGAAATCTAGTTTTATTTTTAGAACTCGTATAATTTTGGTTTGTATAATACTCTTTAGTTTGGTGTTGATAGCCAAGCTTTTTTATGTACAGGTAGTGCATAGTGAATTTTATTCTGACAAGGCCGACCATCAGTACGCTACACCTTCGGGGGATATTTATGAACGTGGAACTATTTATTTTACTCGTAAAGATGGCGAACTAGTCTCTGCAGCTACACAAATTTCTGGATACAAGGTGGCCATTAATCCTAGTAAAATCACTGACGGCGAAGCTGTGTACGAACAAATTTCAAAAATTGTTCCACTTGACCATGATTCTTTTATAGCTAAGGCCACTAAAGCAAATGATCCATACGAAGAAGTTTTGAATAAATTGACCAAGGCACAGGCAGATGAAATATCAGCTTTGAAAATTCCTGGGGTTTCTATATTCAAGGAAAAGTGGCGTTTTTATCCGGGAGGGGATTTAGCTTCACATGCTCTCGGGCTGGTAGGTTATAAAGGTGACGAGCTCGGGGGGCGTTATGGTTTAGAACGACAGTACAATGCCGAGCTTTCTAGGCATGAGAACAATCCTTATGTGAATTTTTTTGCTGAAGTTTTTTCTAATGTAAACAAAACTTTGTTTAGTGATGACCCTCGCGAGGGTGATATAGTCACCACTATCGAACCACAAGTGCAGGGCTTTTTAGAAAAAAAATTGGCTGAAGTGAAAACTAAGTACCGAGTAGATGCTATGGGGGGTATTATTATGAACCCAAAAGACGGCTCGATATATGCTTTTGCTAGTCAGCCAGGTTTTGATCCAAATGATTTGTCGAAAGTAGAAGACCCAAAAGTATTTTCAAATCCATTAGTAGAAAATGTTTTGGAGTTTGGTTCGGTGGTCAAGCCATTAGTGATGGCGGGGGCACTCGAGGCAAAGGTAGTCACCGCAAATACTACTTATACGGATAAAGGTATGGTGACTGTAGAGAAAAAAGAAATATACAACTTTGATAAAAAGGCACGTGGGGCAAATGTGACCATGCAAGAAGTTTTGAATCAGTCGCTAAACACTGGAATGGTTTTTGTAGAACAAAAACTCGGCCGACAAAAATTGAAAGATTATCTTCTGGCTTTTGGTATAAAAGATAAAACAGGTATTGATCTGCCAAATGAAACTAGTGGGTTGGTATCAAACTTAAATAGCCCACGCGAACTCGAGTATGCAAACGCGGCTTTCGGGCAGGGTATAGCGCTCACTCCTATCGAAATGGTGCGGGCACTGGCGTCACTAGCAAACGGCGGAAACCTAGTGACGCCTCACATAGTGAGTAAAATAAAGTATAGCGACGGAACTTCCAAAGAAATAAAATACGAAACTACGCCAACCAAGATTAGCAAGCAAACAGCAGAAGAGATAAGTCGGATGTTGGTGAATGTTATGGATCAGTCACTAAAAGATGGCAAGGCCAAGATGGAACACTTTTCCATAGCTGTAAAGACAGGTACTGCTCAGGTTGCCAATACTTCCGGTGGAGGCTATTATGAAGACAGGCACAACCATTCATTCTTTGGCTATTTCCCAGCCTACGATGCAGATTTTATAGTTTTTCTGTATGCTATAAATCCTAAAGGAGTGGAGTATGCCGCGGTTACTTGGGCCGATCCATTTATAGAAATTTCCAAGTTTTTATTAAATTATTACGAAGTTCCACCCGATAGATAATTATGCGAACTGCAGTCCGAAATGTTTTAATAAGTGTGTTACAAGCCGAGTCCAAACTCGTGCTTTTGAAATATAAACCAAAGATTATCGCCATCACTGGAAGTGTGGGCAAGACTTCTACCAAGGATGCTGTTTACGCCATGCTTTCCAAAGTTTCTTATGTACGTAAAAGTGAAAAGAGTTATAACAGCGAGCTCGGGCTTCCTCTCACTATTTTAGGTGTACCAAATGGTTGGAATGATCCAAAAATTTGGTTGAAAGATATTGTTCGTGGTTTGTGGCTGATAGTCGCCCCACATAAATATCCAGAATGGTTGATACTCGAAGTGGGTGTAGGTAAGCCGGGTGATATGAAGCGCACGGCTTCGTGGCTGAAAACCGATGCAGTAGTTATCACCGCTATAGGTGAGACTCCGGCACATATAGAATTTTTTGATTCACGCAAACATCTAGTGGAAGAAAAGTCGGGGCTCATAAAAACTTTAAAGAAAGACGGACTGCTAGTTTTAAATCGGGACGATGAAACTGTATATGATATGCGAGAAAAAACTAAAAACCGCATCGTGACTTATGGGTTCAATGACGAGGCCAACGTAGTCGGCTCCACTGATGCTATTTCTTATCATGCAAATGGACAGCCGGAAGGTGTGGTTTTCCGAGTGGATGTAGAAGGTAAAAGTTTGCCTGTAGTTATCGACGGAGTGTTTGGCAAGAATCATGTCTTTGCGGCTATGGCTACTCTCGCTTTAACGCTTGGATTAAAACTGAATATTTTGGATGCCGTGAATTCCCTAAAGACTTACGACGTTCCACCCGGACGAATGCGATTATTAAAAGGCATAGAAGGTACGATGATCATCGACGATAGTTACAATTCTTCACCTTTTGCCTCCGAGTCGGCACTGAAAACTTTGGGTGAAATAAAATGTCATGGCCGAAGAATTGCAATTTTGGGTGACATGCTAGAACTCGGTAAACACACCGTAGAAGCGCATCAAAATATCGGTAGAATTGCTACAGAAAATGCTCATGTACTTTTGGTGGTGGGGCAGAGATCTCTCGCTATCAAAGAAGGAGCAATTGATGCCGGAATGTCTGCAGATAATATTTTTGAATTTTTAGATGCCCGAACAGCAGGGGAATTTATAAAAACTTTTGTTAAGAATGGAGATGTTATTTTAGTAAAAGGTTCGCAAGGTATGCGCATGGAGCGTGTAGTGGAAGCAATTCTTCTTGATCAAGAAAACAAAAGTACCTTACTAGTACGACAAGACAAGGAGTGGCTAGCCAAAAAGTAGCTCTGTACAATTTGTATAAAATATGTTACTATACTAGTAGTTCGATCTTCGAAATTAACCCTTTCCGTCTCACTTTTTGAAAGAGAACCATATGCACACAACTAGAATTGTCGTGGCCGTGATTGTACTTGCGTTTGCTTCTCTTTCGGAGACGCAAACCAAGTTTGATTGGGCATCAACGCATGCTTCAAAAACCCTCGGTGTCGATTTCGTTTCTCCCGAGGATGTCACACGAGTCAACGGTTTCATCTACACCGAAACCCAGCTGGAAGAGCTGGCGAAGACCATACCGTCGTCACGCATTGACGTCGGCTGGCTCAAGAGAGGTCACTACATCCTCATGCCGGCGCCACCGGAGCCTATGTCACTGTCTGCGGTGCGTGGGGTTCATTCTGACTCAGACGAGGGTGACAAGACTTCTTTCGGATGGCTTGCCATCAAGAAGGAGGCTGTGCCTAAATCGGCAGGAAAACCTTGGCACGAACAGCTCAAGTTACTCTCAAGCAACGAGAGAGTGCCAAATGCTGCTGAGCTCGTCTGGTACGTGAACACGTACTTCAAGGTTCGCGGAGTCAGGTTGTTTGAACGCATCTTTGTTCGATCGTCCAGCTTGGACACTCACGACAAGCACGTCGTGGTGGGGTTCTTTACGGATGACGACCCAAAGGTGTGTGGGTGCACAACGGATGGAGCTGATTCAATTGTCGGCATCGCAGCCGCAGGAAAAAGAAAGTAACTCATCAACCCGAAAGGGTCAGGCCGGTACGCGTAGCGTACCGGCCTTTAGTTTTTTAATTTAATGTTCCAATAGCTTCACTGATATTTTTATACCCATCTCGTTTTAAGAGTTCAACCAATTCTTTATTTATTATTCCGATTTGTTGAGGGCCCATAAAAACCATTCCGGTTATCATTTGTATTAGTGATGCTCCGAGTCGAATTTTTTCATATGCATCTTCTGCTGTAAAAACTCCACCTACACCGACTAGCACAAATCTTTTTCCATATGTTTTGTATACATAGCGCAGTAGAGCATTTGATTTTTCAGATACTGGTTTACCACTAAAATTTCCACGTCCGGCATTTTGTACCTCTGCCAGATCAAAAGCTGTATTGGTGCGGTCTTTAGCTAGGTTGGAAAAAATTAATCCCGAAATGAAATAGTATTCACTTGCCACGTCGAGTATTTCTTTTATTTCACTCTCAGTTCTTTCTAATGGCATTTTTATAAAAACCGGACGTTTTAGATTAAGCCCTACTAAAATATCTAATACTTTTTTTAGTCCCGTCGGTGAAGCCAGCTGTTCTTTCAAATTTTGTAAGTTCAATAAATTCGGGCAACTAATATTTAATTCATAATAATCAAAATTATTAAAATTTTCCGCCTCACGAAAACCATTCTCTATATCCTGTAACATTTCTTGAAAATTGGCATAAGGTTTATTCGTAGAACCAATACTGACACCGCGTGGCGCCGTGCTTTTGTTTTCAGCAAATCCAGAAAGTACGTTTCTGATACTACTGTTTTTAAAACCTTTATTCACCAGAAGTGCGCGGGACTTTGGGAGTCTCTCGAGCATTGGTGCAGGGTTTCCATTGTAGGGCTCGTATGTCAGCGTACCGACGGTATTGAAGCCAAAGCCGATACTGGGTAGTATTTCTACTAAATCACCATCGTAATCGAACCCAGCCGATAAACCGATGGGATTTTTAAAATCCAGTCCGCAGATATTTTGCTCCAAGTTTTTGTTTTCATACGCCCACAGGCTTTTAAATATTTTTTTAAAAAAAGAATATTTACCTAGTATGTGCCCAGTGTGCAGAAAAAAAGTATGCACACTGTCGGCAGGGAACAGGAACAGTATTGGTTTGAGTAGGTAGATGTATAAAAATTGGGTAGCTTTGCGCATCTAATTAAATTCTTTTCTCTCAATAATTAGGGAAACGATGATACCAAAGAAGGTGACCACAAAGTAGGCGAGCATGATCAAGCTATAGCTCATAGGTAGACTATTTAGAACTCCTAGGGCGCATACCGCAAGCCATGAGATGACAGATATAGCCCCACAAGCAAAAGCGAGTCTGCGAATATTGCGTTCTTTCTTCAATGTAAAGAAATTTCGATTTATTAAATGAGGCCAGATGTATTTGTTTAGGAGGTAGCCATTCAAAATCAGTATAAATAAAATGCTCATCTTGGCGAGGAATTTTGCCGATCCAGCGTACCGCTCGATGTTTGATAAAAATATCGCCAGTCCTGACAAGCTGATGAGTATTAAACTGTAGAAAACTACACTACGCAAAATGGTCAGAGTCAGTAATTCTGTTTTATTTAAATTTTTATCTTTCGCAAAAAAAGAAAATAAAATGTCCGACATCAGTGCACCACCCATACCGAAAACTACAGATATCACATGCACTACAGTCATTGGGGTTTTGACGTCTTGGAAAAATCCTATTACTTCCATATACATTAATTCTAACATGGGTGTTTAAATTTTCT
>CAYYKS010000012.1:0-10310 GCA_964469255.1 uncultured Candidatus Saccharibacteria bacterium
GTGACCTACATAAAATATACCACGTTCTTGTAAATTTGAAAGGGAAAAGGCTACAGCCTTGCCAGGAGCCATAGAAATCATAGATACATACTCTCTTTTATTGATCTGGCCAGCGTATTCTTCAAAGCCTGTAACTCGAGAGGACATGATACCTTCCCCTTTGGTATCAATGATAAATTCACCTCGGTAGCCCAAAAGTCCGCGAGTTGGAATGTCGAAAATGATGCGGGCAATACCGTTCTTTTCGGACATATCCTTCATGATTCCCTTACGCTTACCAATCTTCTCGATAACGCTTCCAGATGATTCCATAGGTACATCTACCACCAATTCTTCATAAGGTTCAGTCTTGTGTCCATCTACTTCTTTGACGATAACTTCAGGTTCTGATACCTGCATTTCGAATCCTTCTCGGCGCATGTTTTCTAAAAGCACTGCGACATGAAGTTCTCCACGTCCGTACACTTTAAAGAAACTAGGCCCAGACTTTTCGCCTTGATCAGGAGAAAAATCTACTCGAAGACCCACGTTGATTTCCAGTTCTTTTTCCAAGCGTTCTTTGATTTGTCGTGAAGTCAAAAGTTTTCCTTCACGTCCAGCAAAAGGAGAATCGTTAACCAAAAAGTTTAGAGAAAGAGTTGGTTCGTCGATAGCAATAGCTGGCAATGGTTCTACCGATTCGTCTTCACAAAGAGTCTCTCCTATGTAAATGTCTGGAATACCAGAGATCATCACCACGTCACCAGATTCAGCAGATTCTATATCTTTTCGAGCGATTCCTTCAAAGTTGAACAGCTTGGTAAGCTTTCCCTTACGTGTGCCGTGTACTCCTTTTACAGTGATAGTGCTTCCAGAAACAATTTTTCCAGAATAAATACGAGCGATAGCCATACGGCCAAGGAAATTGTCGTAACCCAAGTTGAAAACTTGTCCACGCATTTTTTTAGAGTTTTCTTCTACGGGCACTGGAGGCACAGTTCTCAAAATTAAATCTAGGAGCGGTGAAAGATCAGTTGAATCATCTCCTACTTTTTTGAAAGCCTTACCTTCACGACCGATGGCATAAATAGTTTCAAAATTTGCTTGCTCTTCACTGGCACCAAGTTCAAAAAACAGTCCGAGCACTTCATCGTGCACACGGTGAATATCTGCAGCGGGTTTATCAATTTTATTAATAACCACAATAGGCTTTAGTCCGAGCTCTAGAGACTTTTTCAGCACGAATCGTGTTTGTGGCATTGGACCTTCCACTGCATCCACAAGTAAAAGCACAGAATCGATAGCCTTTAGCACGCGTTCTACTTCAGAACCGAAATCGGCGTGGCCTGGAGTATCCACGATGTTGATCTTGGTATCCTTGTAATAGATAGAAGTATTTTTGGAATATATAGTAATACCACGCTCTTTTTCAATGTCGTTTGAGTCCATTGTCAAACCCTCAGCTTGTAAGCCTCCGTTTTGCTTCATCAAGGCATCAGTCAAAGTAGTTTTGCCGTGGTCCACGTGAGCAATAATTGCGATATTCCTGATTTCCATATTGTATTATTTTTATTTTTTAATTAATGAAACAAAAAAAGCCGTCTGGCCTTTTTATAACTCAAAGTAACACTTAGTATAATAACATGTTTCCACGAAAACAACAAGTTTAGTATAAAAAGACAGAGCCCCGAGCGAAAACGTATTCGCAAGGGGCTCGTAAGCTGATCGTGAGCTCTGAATGCACAGCTCTAGTGCACTAACTCGGGGTACCGCTTGATGTGCTTGGGCAGGTATCGCTCAGCGGCTTCCTTCGAGATGGAGAAGCTGAACTCCTCCAAAGTGAAGCCCTTAAGGGAATAACTCCCATTGAAGTTCTTCCCAGAGCTCGCAATGTGGATGTTCACTCCACCTTCGGCTGGGTCACACGGCACGGGCCGTTTCTCCGATTCCGGAATGCGTCCGAGGACCTCTTTGCTCAGCGCGGAGTAGAACTGCACGTCACCGCGGGTTCCAGCCATGAGAACGTCACCGAACTCGATGTCTCGGCCTGTTTCGTCGCAAATCAACGACATGTGTAAAATCCTTTCGAGGTTCAAAATGTAGCTAAACTAATGTTCAGCTTTCGAATACCATTATATCATAATATAAATAAAAAGTCAATATAACTATACAAAACAAATTTATGTTATACTCTAGTAAGCCTCTACCAATAACTGGACGAGGCAAGCTTTTTCGGAATAAAAAAATTTTCAAATAAGTTTGCTTATGTCCAGCGTTCTGGTCAGAATATTCTCCAATGTGAATTGAAGCGCTCAACTCACGATAAATATGTACAGTTTATCTGGTCCGTCTCTGGCCAGAACGTTTAACACAAGCAATTTAAGGTATACTAGTCTTTAAAATACGTAATCTTTATTTTAATTAATTATCTACATCTAAACTTATAAAATATTCTTCTATAGTTACACCCTCTTCAAAGATTTTTGAAGCAACTTCAGTACCTAAAAATCTGTAATGCCATGATTCATGATCATAACCAGTTATAGGTGTTTTGCCTTTTGGATAACTTTGCACGAAACCATATTTATGTGCATTTGCACGGAGCCATAGTTCTTCTGCTGTGCCAGTAAATCTATCACTAGCACTAACATAATTTATAGATTTTCCAGAAAGGTCGACAGTAGTGCCGAGTTGGTGTTCAGAATGACTAGGTGGAGCTATGCGGTCTTTTGCTTTCTCTCCCTTCAGTGCATATAGTGCTTTGAAAAGATTAGATTGTGTTTGACTACTTCGAAATGCTGAAGTAACAGCGAGATTTATATCTTGTGCTTGTGCATCAGCAAACATAACTTTCAGTGCATCCAGTGCTTCCCTTTTTAAACAAATTCTCTGGGTCGATTTTATTTCTTTCGAAATATCTACCAACTTTTCTGGAATGTACCCAAGAGGTAAGGCAATATTTTTATTCACATGAACTAAAAGTTCATTGTCGAAAGTTTTACCATCCCCTTGTGGACAAAATTGCCCGCCGACAACATTGGCCAAGATAAAATATCTTACCTCTTGATTAAAAGCGGGAATTGTGAAAAAACTGGCGACAAATACCCCAACAAGTGCAACTGCAGAATATTTAAAGAAATTTTTCATGGTGCGCCGGGAAGGATTCGAACCTTCGTAGCCCGGAGGCGACAGATTTACAGTCTGTTGTATTTGACCACTCTACCACCGACGCAATATAGGTAAAATACCACAAAAATTATTATTTTGCACTTCACCTATACTTCTGAACGAGATTGCACACGAAGAGAGCTTTTGATTTTTCCTTTTTGTTTTTCAATAACGAGTTCTTTGTTTTTAACTGTTACTAGTACTGTGTCTCCTTTCTTTACTCCATTTGAAATAATATAAGACGCTACTGGGTTTAGAATTTTACTTTGGATTAATCTATTTAATGGACGCGCTCCATAGTGCGGATTGTATCCTTCAGTAGCCAGATACGCGAGGGCTTCAGAATTGATTTCAAGCGCGATACCCTTGCTCAACAGACGATCACGAACTACTTGTATACGAATATTAACAATCTCCGCAATAGCCTCAGGTGAAAGTACATCAAAAACAATAATTTCATCCAAACGATTCAAAAATTCTGGACGGAAATTGTCTTTGAGTGATTCCATCACTTTGTCTTTCATATTTGCGTAGTCGTCTTTCTTGGAATTGTTTGAGAATCCGATAGACTCCATCTTCTCCACGAATTGCGAACCAATGTTTGAAGTAAGGATGATGATGGTGTTCTTGAAGTTCACTACTCGGCCCTTACCATCAGTAAGTCGTCCTTCGTCGATAACCTGGAGAAGCATATTGAAAACTTCTGGGTGAGCTTTTTCTATCTCATCGAAAAGAACTACTGCATAAGGACGATGACGCACTGCCTCGGTCAATTGACCAGATTCATCGTAGCCCACATATCCAGGAGGAGAACCGACAAGTTTTGATATTGAGTGACGCTCCATGTATTCGGACATATCGATGCGGATGATAGCCTTATCATCGTTGAACATGAATTGGCCTAGGGCTTTGGTAAGCTCAGTTTTACCGACACCGGTAGGACCTAGGAATATAAATGAACCTATCGGTCTATTTGGATCACTAATACCTGCACGTGAACGGCGAATAACATCCGCCATGCGTTTGATGGCATCGTTCTGTCCGATAACTCTTTTATTAAGTTCAGCTTCCATTTTCTCCAGCTTCTCGCGTTCTTCTTCGAGCATCTTCGCAAGCGGGATACCAGTCCAGCGAGCCACAACTTCGGCGATATCTTCGGCAGTAATTTCTTCTTTGAGTATTCGGCGAGATTTTTGCAATTTTTTCAAACGCAAAAGTTTGGTTTCTAGATTTTTCTTGAGCGCAGGAATTTTTCCATAGCGAATTTCGGCAGCCCGAGCGAGATCTGACTTCATCTCGGCATCTTCAGCTTCGAGGCGGATGGTTTCGAGTTCTTTCTTAATATCGCGAATTTCTATCACGATAGCTTTTTCATTTTGCCACTTGAGTTCCAGCTCTTTGGTTTTCTCATACAGATTCCCTATCTCTTTATCTACTTCTTTTATTCTATTTTTGAGTTCTTTTTCTTTTTCCTTTTCTTCTTTAGTGCGAGTGCCACCAAAGTTTGAAATTTCTTTCTTCAGCGCTTCTTTCTCAATTTCAAAACGCATGATCTTCCTGTGAGCATCTTCTAAAACTGCAGGCTTATTTTCAAGCATGATCTTGAGTGACGAAGAAGCTTCATCGATAAGATCCACCGCCTTGTCTGGTAAGAATCTGTTTGTTATGTATCTGGAAGAAAGATTTACCGCAGAGATAATAGCGTCGTCAGTAATACGTACACCGTGGAAAAGTTCGTATCTTTCCTTGAGCCCTCGCAAGATGGCGATAGCGTCCTCAGTTCCCGGCTCGTCTATATATACTGGCTGGAAACGACGCGCCAGCGCTGGATCTTTTTCGATATGCTTTTGATATTCTCGCAAAGTCGTAGCACCGATAGCTCGAAGTTCACCACGAGAAAGCGCAGGCTTCAACATATTTGAAGCATCCATAGTACCCTCGGCTCCTCCAGCGCCCACTATGGTGTGTATCTCATCGATAAACAAAATTATTTTGCCATCAGACTTTTCAATTTCTTTCATGATGCCTTTCAACCTTTCTTCAAATTCTCCACGGTACTTTGTACCAGCGACAAGCATTCCTAAATCAAGGGAAACCAATTCTTTGTCTTTCAAAGATTCAGGAACATTTCCCTTTACAATTCTGTTTGCCAAGCCTTCTACTACCGCAGTTTTTCCTGTACCAGCCTCTCCTATTAAAATAGGATTATTTTTCGTGCGACGTGAAAGTATTTGCATGATGCGCATAATTTCGTCATCACGGCCGATGACGGGGTCGAGTTTGTCTTCCTTGGCAAGTTTGGTCAGGTTTCGTGTGTATTTCAAAAGTAATTTAAATTTCTTTGGTTCGGTAACGTCAGTAATATTTTGACCACGAAGTTCCTCTAGGACTTTCATCACATTTTCTTTGTTGATTCTAAATCGAGCTAGAGATTCTCGAGATTCACTAGCTACATCTAAAATTGCTACGAACAAATGCTCAGTAGAAACGAAATCATCCTTCATAGACTCGGCGAGTTTTACAGACTGCTCGATGACTTGAGCGAGGTCCGGATTCAAATATATCTGATATGAAGGTGACAGAGTGCTGTGACTTTCTGGGAGTTCGATTAATTCTAAAATCGAATCAGTCAAAAGCATGGTATCGATATCCAATTTATCTAAAATAGAATTTACCATTGATTCTTCTTGCAACAGAAGTGCAGCCAGTAGGTGCAGTGAAGAAACGTGATTTACACCACGCTCAATAGCGAGCTCGTGAGCTTTCTTGATAGCATCTTTAGCTTTAGTTGTGAATTTGTTGAGTGGTGGCATATTGCAAAAAATTGAAAGTTATAAATAAAGTATAAAGTTTAAAAAACCAATTATCTATTGCACCAAATGAGCTGCTGCAGTATCAGTAATAGTCTTTATAGGTACAAAAGATGTACTGTCGCCAGATAAAGCTATACCGAGAGCCTCTCCGTCTAGATTGAGCACAAGAGCCCCTGAGGTAGACCTAGCTACTGTGATTTTCATATCGCTAGATCCATCAAATATGTATGAAGATATAGTATTGCCTAAAACCAGTATCTTCTGCCCTACTTTTACCTTTGCCATATCTCCTGCCGTAGGAACAGTCCAATTTGTGACAGGGCTTCCTTCACCTACTCTTTCACCAATCTTGAGATAAGAAACTCCTTTTTCAGTGAACACAAATTCGGCTGTAAATTTTCCAAGCTCATTTTTCACAAAGTATTTGCTTTTACCTGGAACTAGTAACGCGTCAGAAGCAAGCATACCAGAAGCGTGAGCTATAAAACCTACGCCCACTGATCCTTCAGTAATTATTCCACTTTCATTTTCAAATTCGTGCGAGATGGCGAACACGGAAGATTTATTTTTAGCGATAGCGTCCACCACCAGGTCTTCTTCCTTCACGACTACTGTACTTACAGTGGTGCTTCCTGGAGTAATAGTTTCTACAGTTTGCTTGATGATACGGTTGATAGGCGTAGTGAAAGAAATCGGCGCCTGCTGCATAAGTGTAACCGTAGTGATACCTGTGGCAATCGAAGTAACGAATGATAGAAGGACGGCCAAAAGTAATAGTTGCGATTTGTTTAAATCTTTTATATCCATAAACTCAATTATACCACTTTTTTAATTTAAGCAAAATGTGAGTGAGTGCCTTCAAAGTGTAATCAATATTTTCTTTTTTAGTATCATTACCTAGAGAAAAACGCACTCCGCCAATCTCGGGGTCTGCGTCGGGACGCAAAGCCTTGATCACATAAGATCCAGCCGAGCTCGAACTCTTGCAAGCACTTTTTGAAGAAGCCATCACTCCATGCGCCGATAATTCTATCACTAGTAGGTCACTGGGTATTTTGGGAAACGTAACATTTACGTTATTCGGCAATCTATTTTCTTGATCACCATTTGCCATGAAGCCGATTTTTTCTAGCTTCTTGAAAAAATAATCTCGAAGCCCTATTAATCTTTTAGATTCTTTTTCTTTTGTACTGTTTATTTTTTTAAGAGCACTCGCGAATTTTAAAATATCATTTAAGTTTTCAGTGCCTCCTCGCAAACCTCCTTCTTGATCTCCCCCGCCAAAAATGTTTTCAATTGTGACTCCAGACCTTTTGTAAAGCACTCCTACCCCGCCTGCACTAGCTATACTAGAAGCATTGCGGGCAGGCCTGCCTGCGCCTTTTATTTTGGAGCCGGACAAAGTAAGTAAATCTACTCCGAGCTTTTCTACGTTCAAATCTAAATAATTTACTGCTTGTACTGCATCTGTATGAAGAACCACATTGCTGCTTCCTGTGTTGTTTTTTCTGTGATGCCTGATTTCTTTCGCAATTTCTCGAATCGGCTGGATAGTACCTATTTCATTGTTGGCATATATTACTGACACTAAAACTGTGTTTTGCTTTATAGCTTTTTTGATTTTTCTTGGGTCAACTATGCCATTTGGTTCAACTTCCACTATCGCCACCTCAGCTAGCTTTCTTTTTTCTAGAAGTTTACAAGTTTCTAGAACCGATGGATGCTCGATATTTGTAGTAACGATATGCGGAAGATCTTTTTTGCCTTGATTAGCAAAAATCACCCCCTGAATTGCCAAGTTGTTGCCTTCAGTGCCTCCAGAGGTGAAAACCACTTCTGTTTTGCGCGCAGATAAAATACCCGCCACCTCGGCACGAGCATATTCGAGCTTTTTCTTTGCCAACATTCCAAATTCATGGATAGAACTTGGATTTGGTTCTGCCGAAGCTGCATAGTCCATATATAACTTTTTCATTGATTTAGCCACAAAAATAGTATATATTGAATGCCTATGAACGCAAGGCTTGAATTGACTTTTTTTATTTTGACTGGAGTCCTGATGCTATTTGGCCTTGTTTGGTCTTTCACCACTGAAAAGCGTCTAAAGCGATTCTTCCTTGGTAAAAAAGGTAAAGATTTGGAAGACACGATCACTGTTCTCCAAGAAGAAATCGTGAAATTGAAAACCGCCAAAGATTCTGCTGAAAGAGAAATCAATGTGATCAATACCAAGCTCAGAAAAAGTATTCGTGGACTTGAAACTATCCGCTTCAACCCTTTCCCCGATCAAGGTAGCAACCAAAGCTTTGCAATAGGAATGCTAAATGAAGATGGAGATGGTGTAGTGATATCGAGTTTGTACTCTCGCGAGAGGATGAGTATATTTGCGAAGCCAGTGCAAAACAAAAAGTCTACCTATGAGCTTACCGCCGAAGAAAAAGAAGCGCTGAGTAAGGCCGAGGTAAAGTAAGCAGAATTTAAATAATGAAAGAAGAAAATAAAAAAACAAATAGACCTCCGGTAGTAGTAGTGATGGGGCATGTCGACCACGGCAAGTCTACACTTTTAGACTACATTAGGAAAACAAACATTGTCGACAAAGAAGTGGGTGGCATCACTCAACGTATTTCTGCATATGAGGTAATTCATGCCGATGAAACCGGTAAAGACCAGAAAATAACTTTTTTAGACACTCCAGGACACGAAGCATTTTCTAAGATGCGCGAACGTGGGGCCAAGATTGCCGATATCGCCATACTAGTAGTATCCGCTGAAGATGGAGTAAAACCCCAAACTATTGAAGCATGGAAATCTATCACCGACATGAAGCTGCCAGTAATAGTGGCTATAAACAAGATCGACAAACCCGGAGCCAATGTAGAGAAAACCAAGATTGAACTCGCAGAAAAAGAAATTTACCTAGAAAACTTTGGCGGACAAACCCCATTCGTAGAAATCTCCGCCAAAGCAGGAACCAATATTGATCAATTGCTTTCTCTCATTCTTATCATCACTGATATGGAGAACTGGCAGTACACTGAAAAAGAAGCTGCTTCTGGTTTTGTGATCGAAGCGAACCTCGACTCCAAGCGCGGCATACAAGCCTCACTCGTAATCAAAGGCGGAACTCTGACAAACGGCATGACAGTAGTGGTAGGTGGCAGTATCTGCTCGACTCGTATTATTGAAAACTTCCTTGGTAAACCCATAAAGGAAGCGAGCGCATGTTCCCCTGTTCGTATTTTTGGATTCGACAAGATGCCTCAAGTAGGCGCAGAATTCGTAGCCTTTGAAAATAAAAAAGAAGCCCAGGAATTTGCAGCAGGCTATAAAATTTCTGAAGATACACCTGCCCGCAATGCTTCAAGCATAGCTGATGCAGGCGGGAATAAAAAAATAATTCCAATTTTACTTAAAGCTGATGTAGCGGGATCACTAGAAGCGTTAGAAAAAGAAATAGCCAAGATCAAAAGCGACAGCGCAGAATTTAGAATTATATGTAAAGGCGTAGGACCAATTTCTGAATCCGAAGTGAAAAATATTTCTGATGGGCAGAATGCCGTGATAGTGGCCTTCAATGTCAAAGCTGATCGAAGCGCCGCCGAAACAGCAGAAAAAAGAGGAATGAAGATTGCCTTCTTTGACATCATCTACAAAGCTACCGAATGGCTAACGGAAGAAATGGAGACTCGACGTCCAAGAGTAGAAACTGTAGAAACTACAGGACGCGTAAAAATAATCCGAGCATTTAGCCGAACCAAGGAACGACAAATACTCGGTGGCAAGGTTACCGAAGGAAGTATCGCACTCAATAGCATAATCAAAATTATGCGCCGAGATTTTGAAATCGGACGAGGAAAGGTGGTGAACCTAGAAAAAGGCAAAGTAAAAACAAGCACTGTAGAAGAAGGCAACGAATTCGGTATGATGATCGAATCCAAGATAGAAATAGCTGCTGGAGACATGCTGGAGTCATTCAGCTTGGTTCAAAGATAATTTAAAAATATGATACCTCAAGGCAGTGCACAACCTAGTAGCCGGCAAGAAAAAGTTTCAAACTTCATCAAGGAGCAAGCTGCTATTTTTTTGCTTAAAGAAAACAACAACACCTCACTAATCACCGTGACTTCTGCATCTGTATCCCCTGACCTTAAAAAGGCTACAATCTTTGTTACGGTACTCCCTGAATCAAAAGAAGAACTCGCTATGGAGTTTATAAAAAGAAGACGGGGTGATTTGCGGGATTTCTTGAAAAAGAATATGAGTACAAAAAATATTCCTTTCGTTGATGTAGCGCTCGACCTCGGAGAAAAGAACCGCCAGAAAATTGACGAGTTGTTGCGCACAAAG
>CAYYKS010000013.1:0-9358 GCA_964469255.1 uncultured Candidatus Saccharibacteria bacterium
TTCGTGAAATGGGTAGAACTGCCGGAGGTGTGACTGGAATAAAATTACAAAAGAACGATGAAGTGATAGGTGTAGATGTGGTGAAGAAGATTAATGAAAAAGGAGAAATTTTAACCATGAGCGCAAATGGTTTCGGAAAAAAGACTGATCTAAAAGAATACAAAGTTCAGAAGCGAGGTGGTTCTGGAATAAAAACTGCTAAAGTCACCCCAAAGACTGGTAAGCTCATCGTAGCTAAAGTTATTGGTGGAACAGAAGAAGAACTCATTGCTATGTCTAAAAAGGGCCAAGTCATTCGCACCGCACTCAAAGACATTCCAAACCTCGGACGTCAGACTCAAGGAGTCACAGTTATGCGACTTCGAGCAGGTGACGGCATAGCTTCACTCGCGTGTATATAAATTATTTTAAAATTCTATGTTTGAAAAAAAATTTACTAAGGATGTAAAAATTCCAAGGAAGGTAATAAAGCCTGACTGGGACGATATTACTGCCAACGAAGAAGAGGCCGCTCAGCAATATCACCACATAGAATCATCAGCACAGGCACTCGGTTTTAAGTTGACTAATTCAAAAGTTCTTGAAATTGGTAGCGGTAAGGCTTTATTGCTGGATTATGCCAAGAAAAACGGTATAGATATTATTGGTTTAGATGTAGAACACAGAGGAAGTAAAGATTCCCCACAAGTCACTGCACGTATAGAACAATTACCTTTTCCGTCAGAAACATTTGATATTATATATTCTTCTTTTATATTTGATCCAAGATTTTACGATAATGATGTTGGCTATATTTTTGATGAAATACACCGAGTCTTAAAAGACGGAGGAATATATATAGCAAGAGAACCTCATTTAAGAAAAGAATATGAAAACTTTAAACTTGAAATGGAGTATCCACCCCAATATGTTTGGAGAAAAATGTCAAAGACCGTCTTTGACATCAGCAAAGCGTAAAGTCTCTTTCACAAAATAATTTTTATCTCCAAAAGTTTCTAAAATTAGTTTAGTATTTACTATTAATAAATTTCTGTTACTGGCGTAATCGTTATAACTACTCCATGTATACTCACCTGGGTTCTTTACTAATCTGTCTTTTACAGAGTTCATGTGAATGTAAGCAGATACCCACATTAATTGGGGATTATTTTCTATAAGTACTGCCTTGAATTTATCTTGAAATACGTGTCCAACTCTTTTATATTTTTTATTTATATATTTTGCGTAGCTTGTGCAAAGTTTTGAAATAAATATAGATATTGGGGTATCTTCACATTGTTCAATCAATAAGTGAAAATGATTAGGCATAAGAGAGAACGCATGAAGCTTGAAATTATCATTACGAATGTCAGTAATTCTAATTCTAGAGTAGGGTATAGTAGTTAATTTCTCCTCTTTTAATTCTTTTTCTGTATATCCTAGACATAGTCCTAGTCTAAAAAGAAAAGCTTTATAATCCTGATCGTCGAAAAATATTCTTTCCTTATTGTTACCACGATTATAAATATGCAAGATGTTACCTGAAGCGAATTTTTTGTAATCTCTATTATTCATGTCTCTATTATGTCAAAGACGGTCTTTGACATCAAGAGGTTTTGTTGATAACTACGGTACAAAATTTTATTTATACGCTATAATATAAAGATGTTTTCTGACCCAATAAAAAATTTAAAAACTCTTGCTCTGCGCGAGAGTGATGTGGTGGCAGATTTGGGCGCAGGCACAGGATACTATGCTATTGCCGCAGCAAAAATTGTACCAAGTGGAAAAGTGTATGCTGTAGAACTTCAAAAAGATTTCTTGGCTACTATCAAACACAAAGCCAAAGAGGCGCACCTTTCGAATGTCGAGTGTTTCTGGGGTAATGTCGAGAAAATCGGAGGAACTAAAATAAAAGAAGGTGTTGTAGACGTAGTTCTCGCGTCAAATATTTTTTTTCAAGTGGAAGACCAGAATATTTTCATAGAGGAAATCAAAAGGATATTAAAAAAGGGTGGTCGACTTCTGCTCATTGATTGGTCTGATTCGATTGCTTTCCCTTTGCTCGAGCCTGTTCCAGCCCCGCAGGCACGGAATATGTTTGAGACAAAGGGCTTTGTCTATGAACGTCAGATTGATGCAGGTGAGCACCATTATGGTATGATATTAGTAAAGAAATAGACACATGAAAGATAATTTTCAAATCATAATCGTCGTCGTGTTCGTGATGCTGGCTATACTCGGTGTTTTAGTTTTTTCTGGAGCAATACCACTAGGCGGGGATTCTGAAAATCTAGGCCAGGGTACAGTAGTTATGTGGGGCACAGTCAGAAATAGTGTCATGGCGCCGATTGTTGAGGATTTTAACCAAGCCAATGAAACCTTCGTGGTGCAATACGTAGAAAAGAATTCGGAAACTTTCGATCAAGACCTTCTAGAGGCTATCGCCTCCAATCAGGGTCCGGACATGTTTTTCTTGCCGGATGATCTAGCTTTTCGCTATGCTAACAAGATAATAGTCATTCCATACCAAAGTTTTCCTGTGGCAAACTTCAAGAGCACTTTTGCGGGAGCTGGCGAAGTATTTTTATCCTCAAACGGCATACTCGCGTTTCCCCTCATTATAGACCCGCTTGTTATGTACTACAATCGCAGCATGCTTGATGCAGAGGGTATTGTAAAACCGCCGACATTCTGGGATGAGTTTATAACTGTGGCCACCACTCTCACCAAGCGGGATGAAGCTAATAAAGTTCTAAAAAGTGGGGCAGCGCTCGGACACTTTTCAAATGTGGCTCACGCCAAGGATATCTTGGCAACTTTATTCATGCAGGAGGGAAACCCTATCGTAGCAGAAAGAGAGGGCGCCCGGGTGTCTACACTCGATGATCCGAGTTACGACCTTACTCGTGGCCTCCAATTTTATTCTGATTTTGCTAACCCCAGCAAGAGTAATTATTCTTGGAATAAATCATATCCTGTTTCTACCAATGCATTTTCTCGAGAGGACCTAGCTTTTTACTTTGGCTATGCCAGCGAATTTACACCTCTTGTAAATCAAAATCCAAATCAAAACTTTGGCGTAGCCTCTGTTCCTCAAATCAAAGGTGCGAATTTCAAGCTTACTGGTGCCAAGGTTACAGGTATTGCTATATCTTCTTTCTCCAAGAATTACAATACTGCCTTCATCGCTGCGAGCCAGATGGCTACAGGGGACTTTGCTCGGAGCTTGGCCGAATCCCTGATGGTAGCCCCAGCCCGTAGGGATTTGCTAGGAGTTATGCCAAATGATCCCTACTCACCGACATTTTACAGTTCTGCCCTGTATGCCCGCAGTTGGTTTGACCCATCTGATAAAGATACCAACGATATTTTCCGTGGTATGATCGACGGTGTGCTTTCAAACAATTTATCAGCTAGAGAATCCATCAACGGCGCGAGCGATAGATTGGATTTACTTTTACTAAAATAAAATGAAAAAATTCTTAATTTCGATTTTTATACTTCTTGTTCTGATCACACCAGTTTTATCATTTGCAGCCATAGTTCCTTGTACTAATACACCTGATGCGGCTGGAAAAATTACAGATCCTTGTGACTTTAATGCATTCATGAGATTGATAAACAATGTCATCGACTTCATGCTACTTAAACTAGCTCTACCTATAGCGGCTATAATGTTTGCCTATGCAGGATTTTTGATGGTTACAGCAGGTGAGAGTGCCTCAGAGGCTAGGACCAAGGCCAAAGGTATATTTGGTAATGTTGTTATGGGCCTTGTTATTGCACTCGCATGCTGGATTATAGTCCATTCGATATTGAAAGTTTTAGGCTATGAGGGTAGTTGGATTGGTTTATAATATAAGTTATAATTAAAATCATGAAATTAATTAAACAAAAACTTCCAGCCATAATTCTTCTCTTGTTGATTATAATTTTGCCCGTTGTTTCTTTTGTAGAAGCAAGCAACACACCTCCTTCTACTCCACCCACTGGTGAAAATACTCCAGTCACCAAGATTAACAATCCATTAGGTGACAACAATCAAACCATTGAAACCTTTATATTAAAATTCTTGAAGGGTATAATCAAGCTGGGTATCCCGATAGTAGCCTTGGCAGTTATTTATTGTGGTTTTCTTTTTGTGAAAGCTCAAGGCAACGCTGAAGAATTGACTAAAGCCAAGGATGCCCTGTTGTATACATTGATAGGCGCAGGAATTTTATTAGGGGCTATAGCTATTACAGAGCTTGTGATAAATACAGTAAAGAGCGTAGCGTCTTAATTTATTATCAATTTAATTATAAAATATTATGATTTGCATACCAGGAACTTTTTTTCAAATACTGTGTAAGATTGGGGACTTATTGAACTCAGTGATACCGATTCTAGTGGCACTCGGAGTTGTTTATTTTGTATACGGCGTAGTCACCTATATGATTGGTAATGACGAAGAAGCCAAACAAAGAGGTCGTGACAAGATTATTTTTGGAATCATTGGGCTTGCAGTCATCGTTTGTGTTTGGGGCCTTGTAAATATAGTTATCAGAACCTTTCAGGTAGAAAGTGGTTCCCCATACAACAGCCAGGAACACCTTCAGGGATTATTACCAATTAACCAATAAATATTATTTATGGACGGAATTTCTAAATTAATTGCAACCTTCAGTGACTTGCTCAGTCAGCTTCTGCCTTTATTAGTATCAATAGGGGTTATTTACTTTATTTGGGGAGTGGTCAGGTATGTCATTGCTGACGACGAAGAAGCCAAGCAAAAGGGTAGAGATAGAATTATTTTTGGTATTATCGGACTGGCAGTAATAGTTTCTGTTTGGGGGCTTGTAGGCATACTCAATGAAACTTTTGGCGTAAAGCAATTAGGATCGCCAGATAGTGTTAGAAATCTGGTAAGCCAATCCACATCTAGTTCTGGTTGCCCTCTTAATAAAAATTTAGCTGGAGTTTTGCAATACTTTACATGCCTCATTGGAAGCGCAGTCATCCCATTTTTGTTTGCTGTCGCCGTAGTCTCCTTTATCTGGGGAGCGATAAAGTTCTTTATAATAGATGCGGATGAAGAGGCAAAACGGGAACAAGGTCGGCAGTTTATGTTTTGGGGTATTATCGCTTTGACAGTGATGATAAGTGTTTGGGGATTGGTAGGAATATTTGCTGATACTTTCAATATTCAGCATGGAGTTTTACCTTCTGTGAAGCCCAATTAATTTGCTCTGAGTTGCTTTTGTTTAAAAAAGGTTTGTAGTATAATTTAGGAGTCGTTTATTACAAATATTATTAGTTCGATTATTAGTTTAAATATTATTATGAAAAATAAATTAGTTGGTTTGGCAGGTGCAGTTCTAAGTCTTTCTCCAGTAGTTGCTTTTGCACAATTGCAAACTGGAAACAATCCTGTCGGTTGTGGAGCTTCAGGAACAGTAGACACTATTCCAGGAATCATGTGTAAGGTTGGAGAAATTTTAACTTCAGCTGTTCCAATATTGGTTGCTCTTGGAATCGTTTATTTCGTGTACGGAGTAGTTACTTATGTTATCGCTGACGACGAAGAAGCAAAGAGTGCTGGACGCAGTAGAATCATCTACGGTATCGTGGGTCTTGCTGTTATCGTAGCAGTATGGGGACTTGTTGGAATCTTGGTAAAGACTTTCGTTCCTGACCAAAACCGAACAAACATCACTTTCCCTACAGTACCTCTTCGCTAAATTTGTTTTAAATTCTAAATGAATATTGATGCATTCATCGGCAAGGTTAATACATTTATTATTAACCCCATCATAGGCTTCCTTTTTGCTCTAGCAGTACTTTATTTTCTTTACGGTATGGTTCAATTTTTGATAAACCAAGAAAATGAAGAGGCCAAGAGCACAGGAAAGCAGCATATGATTTGGGGAATAATAGGTATTACTATAATGTTCGGTGTTTGGACAATTCTCGGTTTCATTTTAAATACCTTTGATATAAAAGACATAGATCCAGAAAATAATAAGGTAGAGATAAAATTGCCGACATTAGACTGACATAAAAAGAAAAGCAAAAAGCGACCCGATTGGGTCGCTTTTGTTTCCGATATGCTTGGCCAGAGCGAAAGTCGCCAGTTCACCTGCTGGTGAAAACTTCTCCCCAAAAGTGAACCCCAGTTTCATTGGGGTCGCCCTTGCAGAAGGTCCACTTTTCCCCTGAGTCGAAATACCGTTTGACGGGTTCATCGCCTCGTTTTTCGAGGATCCACTGACCGCTCGGGTCCTGGACCTTGAGGGAGTGGTTGATTGGCTCCCACCTTACTTTTCCGAGACGAAGCGTGACGCAATCGTCCTTTTCGAAAAGGAAGGTGAAGTCTGCCTTGGGGGTTGGTTGGGGGTCAGGCTGAGTGTTTGAATTCTGAGCCGCCGGCGTTGCCGATTTCCCAAAAGCCAGGGTCCATGCCCCATCCCAAGCACTTCCGACGAGCCCGCGGTCTACCAACTTCTGTCCAACCTGACCCCACGAGGGAAAAGAGTTGGTATAAGTCGGTACTACAAACTGGAGAAAGAGAAAACAGAATGCGGTAGTGAAGATCAACTTCACCGCGCCGCCGTCTTTTTCGCTTACCCAGTTTGCCACGAGCTTGCCAGCTACGAAGGCGTAGACGATCTCGAACATG
Source organism: uncultured Candidatus Saccharibacteria bacterium (assembly GCA_964469255.1). GTDB lineage: Bacteria > Patescibacteriota > Minisyncoccia > Phycocordibacterales > UBA9973 > UBA9973. The sequence goes on from CAYYKS010000013.1 coordinate 6,641, forward strand.
AGAACCTTTGAGATGCCTCGAGATCCCATGAGTCCTTGCAGGCCTCCTGCGGGTCCGAGCAGATTTTTGGAGTCGACGGGATAAAACCCGACGACTTCAGCAAGCAGGTAGCGAATAGTGATGAAGATCACCACTCCCGCAATCACACGTGCGGTGAATTTCAGGCCCTTGGCGCTGGCCTGGAACCCGACCTTGAGGTCGGTCAAAAGGACCTGAGTCAAGAACACGATGACGATCGCGAGGAACGCCGAGATGAATGGGATTTCGAATCCCGCTCGGAGTGCGATTGCGAGCAAGAAGCTCGTAACGACATCCCGAATCCAGTTCGGGTTGTGCTTCGCAGTGGGGGCTGCAGCAGTTGCTGCAGGTGCGGCTGCTGGTGCTGACATTTAGTGTGTTCCTTTAGTTGCTTTGTTCGCAACGAATTTGACGACGAATTCCGCAGCTATTTCAGCGAGGAACTCGACCAGAAGACGTGCACCAAACCCTTTGTGGAGTTCGTTAGAGGGTGCAGGTGGTGTTGAATTGGCATTCCCGTGCTGGTTGTTGTGCCCAGTAGGGTGCGGCGTGCTATGCGAAGCCGTCGCTGTGGTGCTAACCTCGGCACGTTTCGTGACGCGCTCGATTACCGCGATGATTTCGTCATAGAAAGCGTAGAAGGAATAGAAGAAGGTGAGCATCCAGTAAATGAATGCTGCCTTCCACCAAAACCATGTTCCCTCTAGCCATGACTGTGTATCAGTAGACACCGGAACGGGCTTGGAATTGTCACCCTTCAAGAGGAATTCCCAAGCGTTTGCAATCAAACCCTTTTGTTCAGGGGTGGGATAGTTTGGCAATAAGAGCCCCGGACCCCAGTTGAACATCGCAAACAGGCTGGTGATGACGCTTGCAGCGAACAGGAACCAGAACAGCTGGTTGTTGTCCCATTCGCCTTTAGTGTCTTTGTGAATAGGTGCTTTGCCGATGGCCCAGTTAAAGGCAAAGGCAATCACCAGGTAGACCACAGTCAGGCCTATCAGTTGAGCTAGAAACCACATGTTGTTTTTTCTCCCTGCGCTAGGCGCATTTTTTTGATGCGCTTACGCGCGGAATGTTGGACTATGAATTGAGTTGAAGGCAGAATCGTCCGCCAATCAATGAGCTACCAGAGGGAATAGTAGGTAGAAAAGTAGCTACTTGATTGGCGAACCATTTGTCTTTCTCAGTGCTTTTTCAACGTACAGTTTACCTATAAATTGTATCACAATAAAACGAAAAAGTCAACCCCCTGGGGAGCTGACTTTTCGTAAAATAGCCTTATAGATTAAGCGTGTTTTAGCGGTGAATGATGGTATTCTTCATCCTTGCCTGAAACCTTTCGTACTAGGATAACTATCACTAGGATAAAGATTGCAAGTAGAATCCATTGCATCAGTCCGGAAGGCATAAAGCTGAATCGTCCGAAGACTGAGTTTGCTGTCAGGTTTCCGTATGCGTCTACGCCTGTAGCAGTATTCTTGTCAGAAACAGTTGTGTTGACAGTTTCGGCTTGTGGTCCTGATTGATAATTTTGTGAGTTGTCTTGATAAACCACGGGTTGAGTTTGGTAAACAACTGGCTGAGTCTTGTACACTACTGGCTGAGTTTGGTATACAGGTTGATAAACTGTAATAGGTTCAGGTCTTTGAGTAGGGTACAGAGGAGCATTGTTATTGCCAGAACTAAAGCGGTAAGTGGCATATTCTGCATGAGCCGGAGTTGGTATAAGAATACTTCCGATCACCAAAATAGCCAATATTGCCAAGGCAATTCCTAGACCAAGTATTAAATTTTTGTTCATATTTTTCATACAGGGGTAGTATAGCATATATAAATTTAAATGTCAAGTCAAAGAGGCTATAGAAAAACGAAAAGGTGCCGCCCGATGGGGGAGGCACCTCTGGACTCGAACTGGTTAGTTCGGGGTCCGGAATGTGGCTCGATTGGTGTTTTGAGGCACCGTCGTCGAGCCAGATGTGGTCGGAGCTGAGCCGTTGATGGCCCGGGCGTAGGTACGACCGGCGTACAGATCGCTGGAGGTGGTAACCCCTCGGCTGCTGGTCATCAGGTACCCAGCGGATCGCTGGTTTCCGATGCGACGGTAGGACCGTACTCTTTCAGCGAAGCTGTAGGAGGTGGAAGGGTAGTAGCCGCTGCGAGAGACGTAGCCATCGCCACCGGAAACGATGACTTTCGGCTGATGGGCTTTGCGCCACTCCTTCGCGATCCTCTCAGTGCGCTTCGATTCGCGATCGTAACGCTTCTCGCAGAACTTCTTTGCTTCTTTGAGGGAGTCGCCTTTGTCCACCAACCTGTCGACGCAATCCGGGGCGGAAAGCATCAGTTCGGAGGGCATGGCCACGTCTTCCATGGAAGTCGGCAGCACGGGAAGCGGGGTTGGCTGTTTGGCCGAGGACTCCGGCTCGTCTTGAGCGGAGACCGTGGAGGCCAGAATGGCCACCATAAACGCGAACAAAAAGGTTTTGATGTACTGGGGCATGATAGCCTCCTTTGTTAAGGGTTAGTCGCAATTGACCAATTGTCCTTATTCTCTATAACTATATCATATAAAAAGCAAAAAGTCAAGTACATGTTTTATACTATAAAAGCTTGTAATTTATGCATTTATTACATATAATCTTACGTATCGCCCGAGTGGCGGAATTGGTATACGCGCACGACTTAAAATCGTGTCTC
>CAYYKS010000014.1:0-9249 GCA_964469255.1 uncultured Candidatus Saccharibacteria bacterium
TTCTAAACCGTGCGCCTACTTTGCACCGTCTAGGTATTCAAGCTTTCAATCCTATTCTTATCGAAGGAAACGCTATCCAAGTGCACCCGCTAGTTTGTCAGGCTTTTAACGCTGACTTCGACGGTGACCAGATGGCCGTATACGTGCCTCTTCTTGAAGAAGCGCAACGTGAAGCAAAGGAATTGATGGCTGCGAACAAGAACTTACTCAAGCCACAAAATGGTGACCCTATCGTGCACCCTCAAAAAGATATAGTGCTCGGAGCATACTGGATGACCAAGAATTCAACAGGTGAACTTGGAGAAGGAAAGTATTTCGCAAACCCAAACACTGCTATCACTGCATACGATTACGGAATAGTTTCTCTACGTTCCAAGATAAAAGTTTTAGCAACTGATTCTCCGAGATACAAACATTTTAACGGGGGAGTTTTTGAAACTTCTGTTGGTAAGCTTCTATTCAACACTATTTTGCCAAATGATGTTCCTTATGTGCACGACGAAATGACTCACGATAGATTGGCCTCACTCTTAGATGAACTTATTATCCACTCTGGCGTTGATAACACTCCAGCTATTCTAGATAAGATCAAAGCTTTCGGATTCAAATACGCTACAGTTTCTGGTACTACTTGGGGTCTAGACAACATTTCATTGTCTCCAGAAAAACCAAAAATTATTGCTGATGCTAAAAAACTAGAAGAACAAATTATCGCTCAATGGAACGACGGTCTTCTGTCTGAGGAAGAAAAATACCAGAAGATTATCGAAATCTGGACTCACACTAAGAAAAGCTTAGAAAAAGTTTTACCAGAAACGCTTGATAAAAATGGTTCTGCTTTTGACCTCTTCACTTCAAAGGCTCGAGGTAACATGGGTTCACTGACTCAGTTGGTGGGTATGATCGGACTTATTCAAAACAACCAAGGTAGAACATTGGAGTTTCCAATCATTCCTTCGTACCAAGAAGGTCTGTCTCCGATTGAGTACTTCGTCATTACACACGGAGCTCGTAAAGGTGCATCCGATACTGCACTTAACACTGCAAAAGCCGGATACCTGACTCGACGTCTAGTAGACGTGGCGCAAGATGTGGTGATCACTGAAGATGATTGCGGTACCAAGGATGGTAAAATAGTTACTCGAGAAAATATTTCTGGAATCGAAATTCCTCTTTCTAAAAATCTACGCGGAAGAATTCTCGGGGCGGATTTGAAAGATAAGGATGGCAAAGTGGCTTACAAGAAAGGATTCCTAGTTACAAAAGAAGAAGCTACAAATATAGAAAAGGCGGGATTCACAGAAGTTTTCGTTCGCTCTCCACTTACATGCAAGACTGTACACGGTCTTTGTGTAAATTGTTACGGACTAGATCTTGGTAGAAATCGACTTGTAGAAAAAGGTGAAGCTGTAGGAATAGTCGCAGCGCAAGCTATCGGTGAACCGGGAACACAGCTAACACTGCGAACTTTCCACGCTGGAGGTGTGGCAGGTACTGACATCACTACAGGTTTGCCTCGTATTGAAGAAATTTTTGAACGACGCATTCCAAAAAATCCAGCTATCATATCTGAAACCGACGGAGAAGTTCTATCTATAACTGATAAAGATGGTAAGGAAAAAGTTATCAAGGTTCTCTCTGACTCTAAAGAAGATGGAAAGAAAAATGAAATGGAATACACAGTAGCTTTTCGCCGAAGCCCTATTGTCAAAGTTGGTGACCAAGTGAAAAAGGGTCAGCTGTTGACCGACGGTTCTGCTGACATTGCCCAAATGTTTAAACTCGGTAGTAAGGAACTTGTGGAAGAATACATAATCGGCGAAATCAATAAAGTTTACGAATTGCAAAGTGCTTCAATTTCTAGAAAGCACACTGAGATAATAATCCGTCAAATGTTCTCTCGACGAAGAATCACTGATGCTGGAGAAACCAATTTCTCTACTGGTGATATCGTAGAAAACGCGACACTAATGGAAGAAAATTCACGAGTAGCTCCACTTGACCAAAAAGAAGCCAAGGCTGAAGTAGTGGTACTGGGTATTACCGAAGTCTCACTTCGAACCAAGAGCTGGCTATCTGCGGCATCATTCCAAAACACTAACCGCGTGCTTATCGAAAACGCTGTGAAGGGTGGAGTAGATAATCTGCGAGGACTAAAAGAAAACGTCATCATCGGCCGACTAATTCCTGCCGGAACTGGATTCAAAGCTAAATAATTCCAAACTTTATGAACTCTCCCGTAGCAAAAATTAAGGAGAGACTTTCAATCGAAGACGTTGTCTCTTCTTACATAAAGTTAGACAGAGCGGGTGTAAACCTAAAAGCAAGGTGTCCTTTTCATAATGAAAAGTCACCTAGCTTTTTCGTATCTGTGGACCGGGGGAGTTACTATTGTTTTGGCTGTGGTGCGAGCGGTGATATCTTTTCTTTCGTTGAAGAGTTCGAAGGTCTAGATTTCAAAGGTGCGCTCAAGCTTTTGGCTGACCGTGCCGGAGTACCGCTCGAAGCTTACACCAAGGAAATGAAGGAAGCCGAGAGTGAGAAGGAAAAGCTTTACCGAATTATGGAGGAAGCGACAAAGTATTTTGAAAATAATCTATCTATCAGCAAAGACGTGCAAGATTACCTAAAGTCTCGCGGACTTAATGAAAAAAGTATCAAAGATTTCCGAATAGGCTATATCAAAAATGATTGGAGATTGTTGTACGAAAACTTAAAAAGTAAATTTTCTGATTTAGAATTAGAACGAGCAGGACTCATAAAGAAAACTGAAAAGGGGTATTACGATCGTTTTCGTGGACGAGTGATGTTTCCGATATCAGACTCGAGTGGGCGAGTGGTGGCTTTTTCTGGAAGGATATTTGTAGACGATGGAAAGTCTGCAAAATACCTAAACAGTCCGGAAACTCCGATATTTAGTAAGAATGCAGTTCTATTTGGTATAGATAAGGCGAAGGATTCAATACGCAAAAATAATTTCTCTATTCTAGTAGAAGGGCAGATAGACCTGATAATGTCGCATCAAGCAGGGTACAGAAATACTGTAGCCACCTCTGGTACGGCCTTATCTGACTCTACAGTGTCCAAGGAGAACGTTGTAAGTAATTTGGGGCTTATACGGCGTCTATCAGGGAACCTAGTGCTTGCTTTCGATGCTGACAAGGCCGGAGCAAATGCCACTATTCGCGCGGGCAAAATTGCCCTATCTTTGGGTATGGATGTGAAGGTGGTGGATATGCCAGACGGCGTAGACCCAGCGGACCTCATTGGTCAGGGTAGTGCAGATGCCTGGAAGGAGGCTATCAAGAATTCCAAGCATATCATCGAATTTCTTTTGAATAAAGTTATAAAAAATTCAAATGGAGACATGCGAAAAGCTGGAAGGTCTGTAAATGAAACAGTGTTGCCGTTTGTAAATGCACTCGATAGCTCTATCGAGAAAATGTTTTTCATAAAAAAAATAAGCGATGTCTCTGGTATACCAGAAGCCGCCCTGCAGGATGACCTGAAGAAAATTGAGCAAGAACAAAAGAATGAAAAAGAAGAAATCAGGGGTGCCGGAGAAGCTGTTACCAAGATGCACAGAAAGGATTCCATTGAGCGTAAACTTTTAGGGATAGCTCTGTGGCAAAAGACCCTTCAAGCCCCCACCATTGATTTTGAATCGATTTTGAATAAACTAGAGGAAGTATCGGCGAAGTATGAGGATAGCAAGCAAGATCTCCTATTTGAAGCCGAAGTTTTCTATGCAAGCAATGAGAATTTAGAAAAAAGCGTAGAAGAGATGTTCCTCAATTTGGAAGAAGAAAATATAAATGAAAAACTCGCGCGGCATATGCAAGAACTAGGCAGAGAAACGGATGCCAAGCGGAGCCAAGAAATTTTACAAGAGATTAGCGAGTTGAATAAAAAGAAAGAAAATATTAAAAATAGCAGGATTAAAAAATAAGCAAAAATATGAAAAAGAAAACAAAAAAATTAAATAAAGCTAAGCCTGCAAAAAAATTAACAAAGAAAACAAAATCAGTTCCAAAGAAGAAAGTGAAAGTGGTAAAGAAAGCCAAAGTTCTAAAGAAAAAGGTTGTTAAAAAAGTGGTAGAAAAAGCCAAGAAGCTAACTTCTGCAGAAAGAAAGGCTGAAAACCTGGAACGTATTTCTACTGAACTTATCGAAAAGGGTAGGAAGCGTGGATTTATCACTTATGACGAGATTTTAAAAACTTTTCCTGATATTGAAAACAATATCTTGTTCTTGGATGAACTTTATGAAAAGTTTAGCGTCGCCGGCATAGATGTGCTCGAAGGTGGAAATTTGTTAAACCTTGACCTAGATGTAAACGATAAAGACCTGAACAAGGGCAGCATGCACGACTCTATTCAAATGTATCTGAAAGAGATAGGGCAGTACCCACTTATCCACGGTAACGAAGAAAAAGAACTAGCTAAAAGAATCGAACATGGTGACCTAGAGGCCAAGAATTTGCTAGCTCGCGCGAACCTGCGTTTGGTCGTGTCTATCGCTAAAAAGTATGTCGGCCGTTCTGCAAACCTAACCTTGCTTGACCTTATTCAAGAAGGAAACCTAGGCCTATTTAAAGCGGTGGAAAAATTCGACTGGACTAAGGGTTACAAGTTTTCTACTTACGCTACTTGGTGGATCCGTCAGTCTATCACTCGCGCCCTTGCCGACCAATCCCGAACTATCCGTATTCCTGTGCACATGGTGGAAACAATTTCTAAATATAAACAAACTCACCGCCGTCTTTCTCAGGACTTGGGACGTGAACCACTAGCGGAGGAAATTGCTACAGAAATGGGCCTACCAGTAGAGAAAATTCACACTATTGAAAATATTTCTCAAGAGACTGTATCACTCGAACAACCAGTGGGGGATGATGATGACAAGTCTACACTTGAAAACTTTATTCCTGATGACAAGATATTGCGTCCAGACCAAGAATCTTCACGCAGAATTCTATCTGACCAGATTCGTGAAGTACTCGACGAACTAAATCCAAAAGAGCGCAAAATACTCGAGATGCGTTATGGCTTACTAGACGGTATCCAGCACACATTGGAGCGAGTCGGGGAAGAGTTCGGGGTTACTCGTGAACGTATTCGTCAGATCGAAGCAAAAGTTCATGATAAACTAAGACAACACGAAAAGATTTCAAGACTTAAAAATTATTTTGATTAGTATTTAAGTAAATTAAAAAATCCCCATTTGTTTGGGGATTTTTTAATTGTTTGTTGACTCAGATTATTTTATCTTTCCTAACATTTCCATCACTGCATCGTATGGTAGAGCGCCTGGAATGGTGTCTACAAGCTTGCCTTTCACAAGTATGAATGAAGAAGGAGTGCCTCTTACACCCGCCTGACCGCCGTCAGTGACATCAGCAGCTACTTTTTCTTTATACTTTCCACTGGATAGGCATGCATTGAAAGCTGTAACATCCAGTCCCACATATTGGGCGATTTTTGGAAGTTCTGAGGCAGCTAGTCCATCATTTGAAGTAGTTACTTCAAAGAGTCTATTTGTGTATTTCCAGAAAGCATCGTTACCGCCTTGTTCCCACGCACACTCTGTAGCTTCTGCTTCACGAGCAGCCTTTGCATGTAGTTGAGGTATTGGGTAATGCCTAAAGACCCAAGCTACGTCGCCATTGCTTTCTTTTACAACTTGCTCCATTGTTTTGTGGAATGATTTACAATAAGGGCATTCTGTATCTGAATATTCCACTATCACTATCTTGGCATTTTTACTGCCTACTATATGTTCATCAGCTGAAACTGCGCGGCCTAGGAAGGTGTTGGGTGTTCCGTTATTTACAGATGTAGTTCGGCTTGAACTGCTATCCTTTAGTAATACTGCGCCACCTATGATTAAACCTGCGATTATAATAGCTCCAGCTATCTGGCTTTGGTTGCTAGGCTTAGGGTGATGGGGCTCGTGATGAGTAGCTCCTTCTTGATGATGCACGTGTTCGTTTTCCATTGATTTATTATTAAATGTTAATACTAGAAGTATAGCATATGTTATACTATGGGTATTATAAAAAACCTGTTCGACCAGTCATCTTACAGGAAGTCAAAAATATTAGTTAGAAAATATTATGATGGAAGGAAAATGCAATTGTCACTGGGGCGGATGCACAGTGGCTAAGGTTATGAAGGTTTTACTCGTTGTCGGAGGTTTGAACTGGGGACTGGTAGGAGTAGGAATGCTTTTGGGTAAGAATTTGAATGTAGTAAATATGATTTTGGGTTCTATGTCTGCCCTTGAAGCAGTAGTATACCTTCTTGTTGGAGTAGCTGCTGTAAGTAAGCTTTTCGGTGGTTGTAAGTGTGCAAAGTGTAAGGGTTCATGTGCAGACTGCACTACATGCCAAGTTCCAGGAGCTTCTCAAGGTATGTAAACTAAATTTTCTTCAGAAGGAGCTCAATTTTACATTTTGCTCAAAAAATGCTATATTACATAGACGTAATATGGCATTTTTTTCTGGCGCAATTCTATATATATTAGTCTTTCTGGCGATGTACGTGCAGGTTTTTTTCCTTGTAACCCTATTTGAAAATCGCAAGAAAATCATCATTCGGAGCGGTGCGATAAAACTGGATGAATATCCAGGGGTGACTATTGTTGTCCCAGCTTGGAACGAAGAGAAGACTATTGAAAAAACTGTTTTGTCACTACTTGATTTAAACTATCCAAAAGACAAGTTAAAACTTTTTTTAGTCGATGATGGTTCTACTGATAACACCTGGAATGTTATTTCTAAGTTCGCAAACATTCCTGGTGTAAAAATTCTTAAAAAGCCAAATGGCGGTAAACATACTGCTATAAATCTAGGCCTAGAAAATCTAGAGACTGATTATGTGGGCTGTCTCGATGCGGATTCTTTTGTAGACAGGGAAGCCCTGGTACGTATTATGAGCTATTTTGCCAATGATCCAGTTGCTATGGCGGTGGTACCATCTGTCGTGGTACACAACCCAAAAACCTTTATCCAGATTGCCCAGAAAGCTGAATACAGTATGGGAATTTACACTAAGAAAATGTTGAGTTTCCTCGGGGCTATCAATGTTACTCCTGGACCATTCACAATATTTAAAAAGAAAGTATTTGATGATTTAGGCCCATACAAAAGGGCACATAATACTGAAGACATGGAAATAGCTTATAGAATGCAAAAACATCAATACAAGATAGACCACTGTAATGATGCTTTCGTGTATACCAATACTCCTTCGACAATCAAGAAGCTTTTCAAGCAAAGACTGCGCTGGATATATGGATTCTTGAACAATACTCTCGACTACCGTCACCTAGTGCTCAAAAGAAAGTATGGAAATTTTGCTTGCTTCACTCTACCTACTGGGATAGTATCTATTTTCACTGTTTGCTACTTATTTAGTACTGTTTTTTATAATATAGGCCATTATATATATACTAAAATTTTGGTTTATCAAACTGTCGGACTTCAATACTCAATGCCATCCTTCAATTTTGATTGGTTCTTCGTAAATACTCAATCATACTTGTTTATAAATATCCTTATATATTCTTGCGTGGTTTTCTCTATTGTTATTGGCCGTAGGATGATTGAGAACAAGTGGACATTTTCTTACGAGATGCTGTATTTCTTGCCAGTCTTTAGTGTCATCGCTCCGTTCTGGTTTATGAATGCCATAATCAACACTATCAGAAACAAGCGACCAGCTTGGAAATAAAATATATGCACGAAAATCTTAATTGGAAAAAATACTTTATAGTTTTACTTATCACTGGAACATTATTCATGACAGCCATTTTCCTGTCGAATTATTTGGGAGACAGAAAGATCAACGAGCTCAAGTATATCCAGGACAAGATAGCTATCGATATCCTCTCTTCGGAGACTCAGTTCTCACTGCTATCTGAGCTTTCTTGCAAGAATATTTCTGATTCAGTGCTCCGAGGTGAGCTGGGGGAGCTGGGAGACAAACTAGAATGGAGTCAAAATAAACTCGGCAATGCTGAAGAAGTGACATACCTCAGGAAGTATTATTCTTTGCTTCAAATCAAGGATTACCTTCTGACCAAGCGTATATCTGAACGCTGTAAAGTAAAATCTGCTTTTATTCTTTATTTCTATACCGACCGTGACAATTGTACTGAATGCGAAAGACAAAGTATCGTACTGACCGCTCTCCGCGCCAAGTACCCAGAGCTCCGAGTGTATTCTTTTGATTACAGCACAGAACTTTCGGCGGTAGAGGCTATGCTTCAAATCTATAAGATCAAAGATACTGTGCTTCCGGCACTGGTGATAGATGGGGACGTGCTCACTGGTTTTCAGGGTATAGAAGAACTGGAAGCAAATATAAAAGAATCTTTTAAGCTACAAGAAACTGAGCCAAAGGACAGCAAAAACGAATAGTTGATTTTCTTTGGTTTTGATGGTAATCATAGATAGGATTCGAAACTTTGGGATCGTATATATCCCGCAAACCAATTAGCACTTTAAAGAAAGGGGTAAGACCATGGATCGACGATTCGAGCCACTCAACAAGTTTTCAATCGGGGTGCCGTATGATTATGAGCACCATACTCAAATCGGCAGAGCCGTAAATCGCCTGGTTGGGGCCGAAGGAGTGAATTTCGTACATGAGAACCTCATCGACGATAACTTTACGAAGACTACAGACCGATTGGTGGCTGGAAAGCCCTACGAAGTCTTGTTGTTCTTTGTGAAAAGCCGCGCAAGCAGTGAAGCCTGCGTGGAATTTCTCTTGTCCCAACGGGCTCTCCTCGTCGGGGCGCAGGGTCTTTTGTTGGTGCAGAGCTTGGCATCATGGCAGTTTCCTGTTGACTCCTGGGTTCATTCGCTCGACGTGAAGGCTAACCTCTTCCCAGCGGAAGTTGTTTCTGAGACTGGGAGAGGAAAAAAGAAAACGGGGTTTGTCTATCAGACCCCATTTGCCAGCTGTGACAAGAAAGGCTTCTGGAGCTTTGGTACATCTGACTTCGTCGACGATCTCGGTCTGCTCGGTCACGAAGAAAAGGACTACATTCTCTGCGTACGAGAACTCGCCTAGTCGTTCGCCAATCAAAAATCAAAAACACCATCCAGGAGGAATGGTGTTTCGTGCTTTATGGGGAGGAAGAGGCCTGCCTGCCGGTAGGCAGGGATTCGGTCACAAGTATTTTTGGAGCCGGAAGAGGGATTCGAACCCACGACCTTCGCTTTACAAAAGCGTTGCTCTA
>CAYYKS010000015.1:0-9230 GCA_964469255.1 uncultured Candidatus Saccharibacteria bacterium
GGAATTGCTCGGTATGGATCAGCCCCTTTGGGGTAAGAGGTAGTTTTCGGGGCTACGGGAGCAGTGTTTTTTACCTCCGTAGTTTTTTCCGGACTACTTTTTAGTTCATATTGGTTTTTTATTGTCGGAGTTTGAACTACGGTAGACATTTTTTGAGTAAGAATTGGGTGCGGTGCTTCAATTTCTAGTTTTTCTGGAACTATTTCTATGCCATGAGCCCTCAAGGTATCTAGGTCACTCTCAAGCGGTCGAATGTCAGGTTTTGGCATTGGGGTAGCTTCTGTTTTTTGTGTTTCTACTTCAGACATTTTCATCATTCCTCCTCGGATAGTCTTGAATACTTTTTCGTTTATCTCGTTTACTAGGCTTGTAGTGTCTGATTCAGGTAGTCCTAGTTTTTTTAGCAATACATTTCTGTACTGGTCTGAGTGCACTGCTCCCACCATAAGGTCTGTAGTCACAGTATCCAATATTCCCATTTGAGTAATGCTAAGCTTGCGAGCGCGGGCTATTTCATACAAAGTGTTTTGGTAATTAGATTTTTCAACTACTCCTTGGATATTTTCTGGGAGTTTGTCGAACCTGGAATCTAGGTTTTGAGTAACAGTAGTTTCAGGTGTCATTGTTATGTTTTCAGTTTTTTCTTCTACTGGCTCAGTTTCTGCTTTTTTATTAGCATTGAAGGCTTCCACTAGTTGTTGTCGGACGTCCGCGAGCATTGAGCTTTCAACCTCCTTCATAACACCTTCTAAAGTCCGAGGGTCTAAAGACAATCCGTTTGCTAAGTTCTCTTCGTATTCCACTGGATGAATTATCCCAAGTAACAACAAGGTAGTCTCTGTGCCCAGAGTTTCTTTTTGTGAGTCATTAAAACCATATCTCTCGCTGATTTTACCTAGATTAGTAAGCCATTCCATTTTTGAGAAAAACTCTTGTGCTCTAGGCTGGAGCTTGGAATAGTACAGTGCTATATTTTTTTGTAATTCGTCTTTATCCATAGTTATGTTTTATTTAATGACCTCCACCATGACCACCTCCATGGTCATCTTTTTTTCCTCCACCATGGTCTCCTCCCCCACCACTTGGTACAGTTACCTTCACATGTTTTAGAGCTTCCTTGAACATTTCACCTAGATCACCAAAATAGTTTCCCTTAGAAGTTCCCAAATTTATACCTGCTAATCCCTTCATTCCTCCTCGTATGCCTACCGCTACCGCGGCGATGAGAGCACCTGTGGCCACCTTTGATATCAAGCCATCTCTTCTATCAGCTGATTTTACATTTACAAGGTTTAATGGATTATAAGTGGCACCAGGGGCTTTCGCTTGAGCCTTGTCTCTCAAAGTTACTTTTTCGTTTGCGTGAGCTTGAACTTTTTGATATCTATCTACTCCAACCTGTGCTGACATGCTCTTCAATATTTCATTAAATTCTTTAGACAGTTTATCTGCAGAAGCTCGTCTTTCCAGTTCTTGCTTACCTGCCTCGTTTAGATTTCCACCAGCGTCTATATAATTAGCATGTGTTGCAATATCATTCCTCTCAGCTTCTTTTCTTTTTGCCTTGTAGTCACTTTCACCCGACGCAATTACACCATTTGCATTTATAGGAGGCATAGGTTTATTGCTTGAATCGTAACCTCTCTTTATATCAACGTCAATTTCAGCCTTATGTTTTTTTAGATAAGCTTTTTCTCTGGCTTCTAAATCACCCGCAGAAAGCTGCCACTCACTTTTTCCTTCTCTATTAGTGCCCTTATCCAACTCGTCTATGTCGTGTCTTGCGTGTTCTACATGGGCTACCTTTTCCTGAGCATCATTTATACTTTTACCTACGCTATATGCAAAAGGTTTTACGGGGGCGGCAATGCCAGCACCACCTGCTCTCCATTTTTCCATATCTTTATCATACTTCCCAGCATTTCTAGATGCTAATGCTGATCCTAACCCCAACCCTACTCTTGCAGGTACCGCTACAGCTAATGCGGCTGTACCTGCAGTCAGTACACCAGCTAGTTTAGCAGTAGACATTACCATCTCTCCGAATTGTCCCGAGCCTTTCTTGGCCAAGTCTTTAGCCTTAAGCAGGAGGCCTATAATTATTATTCCAGGCAATGTTACACTTAATAACATTTGCGTGATAGTAGTTTTGCCTGCATTCTCGAAACTTTTGAATAGACCCGAATCTATTATTGTAAATATCAAATACAGCATAAACATAAAAATAGGGGCCACAAAAGCTGTCGAAATTAATTTTTTAGACCAGCTATGCCAGCCAATGTATTCAGTATCTGCCAGTTTTGGTACAGCAAAAGACATAAAAGCAAACGGCGCAAAAATCATCAATATCCAAAGCTCAATTAATCTCCCTGTAAGGTATATACCAGAAGTGAAAAATACATAGGAAGCAGCCAATAGTATCGATCCGGTGACCACGATTACTAAAAGTAAGGGCCCCACGGCTACGGTTTTACCATTGTAGACTGTAAGCTCACTAAGACCATAAGTAGCTGTAGCCAAACCTGCTCTTACTCCTAATCTTACTACTGTTTCCCCCAATCCCGTTGAAGATTCACTGCCGTAAGAAATTGTTTGCAGTTGATTGGCAAAGTTAGGGCTTATTAGTTTACTTGTGTCGAATTTAGCATACATTGCACCCGCGACATCTTTTCCGCTACCTGAGTTTATTCTTTCGACTTTTTCCCCATCCTTATTTTCAAAAGTAACATCCAGTTTGTTGTAAAAAATTTGTGCAAGAATATTTGATGAGTCTATAACAATTCTTGTGAAAAAAAGCGAAAAATTTATAAGTATGGCCATGATTATTACGCTTGAAATCATGCTTTTTGTTTCATGTCCACCCATGCCGACCACTGTTTTTATTGCAACATATAAGAGGATTAAAATAAAGAAAATATTGGAAAGGTCTCTCACTACCGTCCAAGCTCCAGATATAAATGGGTCGTCATACATTTCACTTTGTATAATTATGTTTAGTATGGCGTTGAAAAATAAAGTGACTACATAAAGTAGACCGCTCGGTATTACTACTAACAATATATTAAAAAAACTCAATACACAGCCAGAAGCCCATGTCCTTGGGTCTGTGTCGCAGGTCCATGCTGCCTGAGTGGGAGATGGTTGTTCTAGTACGCCCCTTGTGTCTGGTACTGTAGAAGTTGTCGGAGTTGTGGTGCCATTTTGTAGCCAACTCACAGTACTTCCTGGGGTGCTGAACTTTAATAACGTATTACATTCTAGGAATATTACATTAGGAGTTACTATAGGTGGAGTTCCTGGCTTAGCCGCAGCATCTGTGGCTGTACATGTTCCTTTTGGGTCTTCTGCTTTTACTTCTAGTCCATACCCAAAAACTCCAACTAGTGCGATTAGGATAAAAAGGTATGGAATTATTTTTTTAATTTTATTTTTCACCTTCTTGCCACTTTATTTTACCACTATTTTGTATTTTTTAGTACAAGTTTTGGAGATTTTCTGTGGATTTGCTTTATTTTCTTTAAAAATAGGTAAAACCTTTTTGCACTTGTTTAGATTTTTAGTTTAAATTTTTTACTTTACAACTTTCAATTATTCTTGAGGTGGCGGTGGATTTCTTGTAGGAGTGCTTCCAGGTACATCGCTATAATACGGACTATTGCAGGCACTAAAACATCCATCCTGACTACCCCCACCCTTTGTGCATCTCTGTACGCATACATCTCGGTTAATCTTCTCTGTCTCTGCCTCAAAATTGCCTAAAGTACATTCAAAAACACAGTTACCAGAAAAGCCGCTCTGCTGTCCTCCTCCAGCAGCTATGCACCAGTTCCAACATGTCTCGGGTGATATTATTTTTTCTTCCAGTGGTATTTTTATACACACACCAATGTTGTTTGGGTCTTTGCTGGGGTCCATACAACCTGTGGACGTTGTTCCTCCGGGTCCTCCCTGTACCCCTGCTTCGCAAGCTGCTACAGCGTCGGCCCAGAATTCATAAGGATTGCCAGCAAGGAAATCTATAGACAAAGTGACATAAGGTGCTGGTAGTCCAGTTATTACCAGTTCATCTTCTTGTTGGTGCGGAACACATGAGCCAGGGCCCGCATATTTTGCGCAAACAGCAGTCTGAGCTTGTGCTGGTGTGACACTAGAAGGTAACTTACTACCTGATGGGAAACCTGCAGCAGCTTCAGCGTCAAGTACTGCATTGACGTAAACATTGTATGAACTCACCCCTTTAGCTTCAATACATTGTCCATTTCCGCCAGTTCCACCCGTACCCCCTGTTCCGCCTCCAACATTAGGTATTCCAGCTAGTGTTATTGCAGGAGCCACTGCTTCTGGCGGCCTGTTTAGTAAACCTTTCAACCCTTTGCCTAGTCTGTTCGTCAAGTCATTTAATAATGCATCAAAAACCCCAGCAAACCCATTACCTACTGCTGCTGCTAGTTCGGCTTGGTCAAATTTTGATGCTAGTGCTTCTTTTATTTGATTACCGACAACGCCCCCAGGGGTAGTAACGGCTAGGTTTTTACAAGTGTTTGTCGCGCTCCATAATGCTTTTGCTTTTTCAAACTTGTCAGTCCAGGCAGCTTCACAGACAGTAATAGCTGTCGAGTTATCTAGAGCCCAACAAGTGTTAGGATTATTTTTATTAAAATCCTGGTACTCCTTACTTTGTGTCCAGCTTGGTTGTAGAAATTCATTTTTTGCATTATTGTATCCAGTGGGTTTACCATCAGTCTTTGTGTCCAGGCAAAGCTTTGGAGAGAGGAAGCCTCCACTTTTTTGCAGTGTGTCTTGTACTTGTTGAGCTGCATTTGATGTAGTGCCGTCGATTTTTCGCGCCAGTTTCTCAGTGGCTAACATTTGAAAACCAATATAGTTATTCTCCGGGTATTGGGTATTTATAAAAAATCCATCCCAGCCTCCAACATTAAAATCATTTCTATAGCTTTCTAGGTAGGCTTCATCTTGGATGATATTACTTAAGCTATAAGCACTATTAGTTTCGGCCTGTCTTTGGTAGGCATTTATAGTATCTAAGGCAAATTGTTTGCCAAAGGGAAATTTAATTTTATTGTACGCATATATGTCTACCAGGTTCCTGACTTCGAATTTTACTATATCTTTAAAGAAAGATTCCGGATTTTCTAGGAAAAACGGATTGCCATGATAACCAGAGTTGATCCAATTTATAGTGTTTTGGGAGATTTTATTTATCATTTGCCGAGCCGTCCTCATTAACGCTTCTTTAAGAATTTGTAACGCAATCTCTTTCCAGGTGCCGACTGAAGTCGATGTAGTTTGAGATTCAATTATAAAATTTTGAATTGGCACACCAATAAACGTTTGAGCACTTACATTTTTTGGTGTAAATGATAAAAAGATAGCTGGAGTTAGTATTGTGAAAATTACTAGAGATAGAATACTTTTCTGGAATGTAGAATTTTTTATTAAAATTTTTGCCATTTTATAATTTTATTATATAACGTTTGCTTCAATTGTTCAATTTTTCCGCAATTACTCTATCAATCTCAATTGCTATTTCTTCTAATATTGTTATATTTTTTTCATATTGCATTATGGCGCTCATGGCTACTAATGGGTCATCGTTTATCAATTTTATGTCTTCTATATTTTCCACTATCCCCTGAGAGGTGTTTACTAATTGTAAATGTAAGCTCGATAAAGACTGTGGAACGTTCATTTTTACTATCTCATTTATAATTTTTCTTTTTTTAGCTATTATCGGGTCAAATTTTAGTAATATTGTTATGTCTTCATAATCAGCCATTAGTTCTTCCAGTATATCGATTACTCCTTTTTCACTTTGGTTTCCTTTGTAGATGTCATATAACTGTAAATTATATGTGAGCAAATATTGCGAACTATTATTAGTTGAAATTTTAAGGTTTGAAAGGGTGTATATTTTCCTTTGAGTTGAGTTTTCTATATTTTCTGCGAGTGAAGTACTTATTTGTTCTACAGTTGCCTCGTCTAGTGAGCCGCCCTGAATAAGGCTTACCATTGTAGTTAAAAGTTCTTGAGAAAATTTATCTGTTTCGGTTAGTTTAATATTTGCGGATTGGGTGGAATTATTACCCCCCACTGTTTCAGCTTTTCGTAGGGCTATTTCTTTATCATCAGTTGATCCGTCATCGTCGGTATCCTTTTTTGTCGGGTCAGTACCCCAAAGTCCTTCTTCCCAGTCAAAAATACCATCGCCGTCCGTATCTTTGCTTACTAGTTCACCTATTTCAGAATTTTGGTAGACCAATCCATCGGTTTGTTCTAGTGTGGCGTTTTCATTTTGAAAAATAGTTTGGTTCTTTGTGATGAAGAGGATAGCAAGAAAAAGTACCGCAAGGGCGATTAGAGTAATCCTTTTGTGTTTTAACCAAAATAATTTAATAGCACTGTAATTGTAACACTAATCAGGCTTTGATTGCACCTCATTTTTTGATTGTGTTATACTTTAATCCAATGAAGCTATTTTACTTATATTTTGTCATCATTTTTGCCTTCTTCTCACAGTTTGTTTCTTTGCCAGGCATAGTTTCAGCTGAATGTGCGATAAGTGCAACACTCAAACTAGGGCTAAGGGGCTCAGAAGTTCAATGTTTGCAGTCAAAACTTGGTATCATAGCTGATGGTATTTTTGGCCCTAAAACTCTAGATAAGGTTAAAATTTTTCAGGCCAACAATAGTTTAATTGTCGATGGTATTGTTGGTTTAAAAACTCGCACTATTATAAATAAGGACGTTCTCGCTACTGTTTACAAAGATGGGTGTGCTTCCTTGGTTGGTTATAGTACTACTACCGGCAAAAGATGTGATAGTTCTTCAGAAGCCTATCAACCACAGGTTTCTATAAAAGATACAAGTAAAAATACAACCAAAGAAGTTGCGGAAGATTCAAACCCAAATCTTGTAGGATTGGATGAATTTATTGAGACAGAAATAAAGATAGCAAAGGATCAAGGGTATACTGATAAAAAGATAGAGGATATGGTTAAAGCTATCAGGGATACTGCTCTTAATAGTGGAATAGATTTTCGTAAAGAGTTTGAAAAAGAACTTGATAAACAAAATAATTTAAGCATCACCCCAGCACCCCAGAATATTTTTAGTAGAATACTTTCCAAAGCTTTTGTCGCCTTAGGGCTCACAACTCCTGTAGCCGAAGCTCAAAGTGGGGTGCCATTTGGCGGGGCAGTTTTATTTCCTTTACCCTGTATTTGTAACGTTGGAGTGCCCAGCTTTGTTATTCAGATACAACCTCTGCCTCCTTCTTTTGCGACATCTTTATTTTATATTGCAGGTACTCAACAATTTGCATATAGAAATTTACCTGCTAGCCGATATGTGTTAGGGACGTATGCCCCCACACCAGGTATTTGTTTGGTGGGAATTCTTCCAGGATGTACTACTATTCCTAATACGGGCATCATTAGTCCACTTACAGGTTCTTCTCTTTAAGCTCTAGTAATACTCATCCAATCCTCAAGAGTTAGGTCCTCAGCTCTTTTTTGTCCAAAATTGTTTAAAATTTCCTCCGTTACTACCCCTTTTAGGTTGCCTGAGAGCATTTTGCGCTTATGAGCAAAGCCTGTTTTAACAATTTCCCAAAATTTTTCCTCATTAACGTCATTTTTGGAGAATTTCTCTCGAGAAATATGTTTTATAGCGATAACTGCGGAATCTACTTTGGGTGCTGGGGAAAAATATCGGGCTGGAACCTTCATAATCATTTTTGGCTCTCCATAAGCTTTTACAGAGGTAGAAAGTATGCTTTCCTTTTTATCATTTGCCACGATTCTTTTTGCTACTTCGTGCTGAACCATGAGTATCATTCTCTCAGGTTGGTTTTGCTCAGTTAA
This sequence comes from uncultured Candidatus Saccharibacteria bacterium, assembly GCA_964469255.1. GTDB lineage: Bacteria > Patescibacteriota > Minisyncoccia > Phycocordibacterales > UBA9973 > UBA9973. The sequence goes on from CAYYKS010000015.1 coordinate 7,884, forward strand.
GAATTTCTTAAGTATTGCACCTGTAATATTGTATGGAATATTGGCGATGATCTTGTAGGCGCTAGGCTTTAGGCTGTAGGCACTAGCTTGGAATTCCAGTATGTCTTCATGTACTAGTACAAGAGAACCTGAGTTTATTTGTAATGCAAATTTATCCTGCAAGAATCCGAAAAGCTGGGTATCTTTTTCTACCGCAAAAACTTTTGCTCCTGTTTTCAATAATTCTTCGGTGAGTGCCCCCTTCCCTGGACCGATTTCCAGTATTACGTCACTTTCTTTTATTTCCCCAGCTTCGACTATTTTTTTAAGAGCCAAATTAGATTTTAAAAAATTCTGCCCCAATGATTTTTTAGCTTTATGTATCATAAAATTATATGTAAATAGTTTTTACGCCCTTCTCGCCTTCTTTTTCTATAAGGTCAGCGGGAATGTCGCTAATAAATTCCGACGGTGCATTTATCTGGCGGGAGCCGAAAATGGTCCGGAAGTTCGCAAAGGACAGGTAGACTTTTTTCTCAGCGCGAGTGATGGCCACATAGAAAAGCCTACGTTCTTCCTCTCGGTCACTGCTACTTCCTGTGTCACCATGTCTTTCGTGTGGGAACAGTCCGTCCTCAAGGCCCGCAATAAAAACATTTTTAAACTCTAGGCCCTTTGCTGCATGCACTGTCATAAGTTTTACGGAATTTACTTTTCCATGCCTACCGGCAGGCAGGTCTTTTTTTTCTTCATTAATTATTATGCTGTCTTGATCCGAAGCGAGTGACGCATCTTCTAAAAGCTTTTCTACACCCTTTCCATCCTCTAGGTTGTCATACTTAAGGGCGAGAGTTGCTAGCTCTTTGATGTTTTCTAGTCTTTCTGTGTCTTCTTCAGTACCACTCGATAGTTCTTGTTCAATACCGGATCTTTTGACTACATACTTTATAATCTGGCTAGTTTTTTCGGTATGTATTTTTTCTTTTATCTCCTCGAGAATTTTGTAAAAGCCATCAATTTTGATTCGCACCTTGATCGGTAAGTTTTCAAGTTCATTGGCAAATAATTTGGCCAAAGTAACCTTACCTATTCCCCGCACTGGAAAGTTTATGATTCTTTTTATATCTGAAAGACTTTCAGGGTTTAGCGCTGCACGCAGGTACGCCAAAGTATCTTTGATTTCTTTTCGCTCGAAAAATTTTACACCGAGTACTTGATAAGGCACATTGTAGCGGAGCATGGCCTCTTCGAGTACACGCGACTGAAAATTTGCACGGTAAAGTACTGCAACATTAGACCAGACCCCATTGGTTTCGAGTGAAGCAGGTAATGAAATTTTTGTATCCGAGGGTCCCGCTTTGTTCCCCT
>CAYYKS010000016.1:0-9104 GCA_964469255.1 uncultured Candidatus Saccharibacteria bacterium
GTAGAGAACAAAAGCTCCAAAATAGCCTTGTCGCGTAAGGATTTTAGGTCACTACCGTTCGGAGAATTCAGTAGTCTGGTTAGTTCTTCACTAGTAATCAGGTCTAGACTTCGCTCTGAAATCTTGGCCAGTTCTATGCGCTCAGCTGGTAAACTTTTTACTTCACGGCGTGCAAGATATTTTAGAAATGCTCGCAGAGCGATCAGGTAATAATTCTGAGTTTTCTTGGATAAAGTTTTCTCGTTGTCGAATCTTTGACCAACTCCAGATTGTCCGCGCAAGGTTTTCCAAGGAACATTCGGCTGACGGTTGAGCCACAGGCGAAATTCACGCACCGAATCATCAGTGATCTTTGCTGGATCATCATGCTTCACAAAATTTACAAAACGAGAAAGATAACGATCATAATTTTCGATAGTATTGAGCGAGCGCCCTTTTTCGATTTCAATATATTCCAAAAATTGAGTTTTAAGTGCTTTGAGCGAGGCCATATGCTCCAGTATAGCAGATATCTTGCCCCGCCATGGCGGGGTGAATGCGACACGCCTACGGTTAGTAGGGGCTTGCATTTTCTGACGTTTTATGCTAGTATATATGTATGTTAGCTACAAAGAAAAAACAAACAGTTATCAAGAAACACCAAATACACGATAAAGATACAGGCTCACCTGAGGTGCAAGTGGCTGTTTTATCTACTCAAATTGACGAATTGGCAAAGCATTTAAAGAAGCACAAGAAGGATAATCACTCTCGCCGAGGTCTAATCAAGATGGTTGCTGACCGACGTACTCATTTGAAATACTTGGAACGAAAGGATAAAACTCGTTACAACGCTATTGTGAAGAAGATGGAGCTTGTCTAAAGCACCTATCGTTTCTCGTTTCTGATATAATATAAATATGACAGTAATAAAACATAAAGAACAAAGAGTCGGGGTTTTTATCGATACACAAAATCTATATCACTCAGCTCGCAATCTATATAAGGCTCGAGTAAACTTCGGAGCTGTAGTAAAAGACGCTGTAGCTGGCCGAAAGCTAGTGCGCGCAGTAGCCTACGTTATCACCACAGAGGCAGGGGATGAAAAGAATTTCTTCGAAGCTCTAGAAAAAATTGGAATCGAAACTAAAACAAAAGACCTGCAAATATTTGCCGGCGGTAGTAAAAAGGCTGACTGGGATGTAGGGCTAGCAGTGGACGCTATCAAGATGGCTGCCCGCCTAGATTCTGTAGTAATAGTTTCTGGTGATGGTGACTTTATTCCGCTAGTAGAGTATTTACAATCTATCGGCGTACAAGTGGAAGTAGTTTCATTTGGTAAATCAACTTCTGGAAAACTCCGCGAAGTGGTGGATGACTTTGTAGACCTTTCTGACAATCCTAAAAAATATTTAATCGGGGTTCGTTAATCTATTTTAAATAAAAACTGGTTGCCTTTTAGCACTAAAGTGCTAGAGTAAATGCATGCAAAAGAAAGAATATAGTTTGGAAATCGCTGGTAAAACAATGACCGCTATTTTTACTGACCTAGCCGAGCAGGCTCATGGATCAGTGATGCTAAAATACGGAGAAACAATAGTGCTCGCGACAGTGTGTATGTCCAAAGACAAGCAGCAAGGCTTGGGCTTTTTTAATTTGACTGTAGATTATGTAGAAAAATTTTATGCATCAGGAAAAATTTCTGGTTCAAAATTCGTAAAGCGGGAAGGTAAGCCTTCCGAAGAAGCCATTCTGGCATCACGGGTGATCGACCGAACCCTGCGCCCACTTTTTGATCAATCCATTCGTCATGCAGTGCAAGTCATCGTCACCGTGCTTTCACTAGATGACAATGATTCCATAACCATGGCTGTAAATGCTGCGTCTATCGCGCTTTCTGTTTCCAATATTCCCTGGAATGGTCCAGTAGGCTCTGTGCGCATCGGCAAATATCTAGAAGACACACTAGTAATAAATGCTCCGTCATCTATGCGAACCGAAGAAACCCAATATAAATACGACCTAACTGTTTGCGGAAAAGATGGAAAGATAAATATGATCGAAGCTTCGGCGAGACAAATCAAAGAAGATGAACTAGAAAATGCTCTGACCGCGGCATCTGCTGAAATAACTAAATTAGAAAACTTCCAAAAGAAAATAGTTTCAGAAATTGGTAAAGAAAAAAGAGTGATGCCGAAAGAAGAAATAGATCCGGCGTCTATAGCTCTTTTCAAAGAAAATATTTTGCCCAAAATGGCGGAAGCAATTTTTGCTGGACCAGGCAAGGCGGAGATAGACCACTTACATACCGAATGGAATAAATTAGTAGCAGAAACATACCCAGACCGTAAAGATTTTGCAATGGAAGACAATCTCTTCGATGACACAGAGAACGACATGCTCCACGAGAAAGCTATAAAGGAAAACAAACGAGCTGATGGACGCAGGATGGACGAAGTGCGCTCACTGTTTGCTCAGGCTGGAGGAGTTTCGCCGATATTGCATGGCTCAGGAATATTTTATCGCGGAGGCACACACGTTCTATCCGTGCTTACACTCGGAGGTCCAGAAGACAGGCACATGGTAGACAGCATGAGTAGTAGTAAAGAGCTTCGCTTCATGCACCACTATAATTTCCCGCCATATTCATCGGGGGAGACTGGCCGGGCAGGTTTTACAAACCGACGCGAGGTAGGGCACGGAGCTCTAGCCGAAAAAGCTTTGGCTATGGTTTTGCCGTCTATAGAGGAATTTCCTTATACAATACGAGTTGTTTCTGAATCTATGGCATCAAATGGTTCTACTTCTCAAGCTTCTATATGTGCTTCAACGCTCGCCCTGATGGACGGAGGAGTACCGATCAAGGCCCCAGTAGCAGGCATAGCGATGGGACTCATGTATGAAAATGACAATGCCTACAAGGTGTTGACTGATATTCAAGGACCAGAAGACCACCATGGGGACATGGACTTTAAAGTAGCCGGCACTCGTGAAGGGGTGACTGCAATACAACTCGATGTAAAAGTAGATGGCGTACCTATAAAAATACTAGGCGAAGCCATGAAGCAAGCCAAGGATGCCCGAGTTACAATTCTGAACGAAATCGAAAAAGAAATATCCGCACCTCGAACTCAAATTTCCGCTCATGCACCACAGATATTGATGATCCGCATCCACCCGAGCAAGATCGGCCTAGTCATAGGTGGCGGAGGTAAGACTATCAAAGAAATCAAAGAAAATACTGGTGCTGAAATAACTATCGAAGATGACGGTACAGTATTCATAACGGGTCTTGGTGAGGCCGCAACTAAGGCAAAAAATATTATCGAAGACATGACTCATGAATTCAAAGTAGGTGATATGCTGAATGGGGAAGTGGTAAAAACTGCGGACTTCGGAGCCTTTGTAAGAATGAATGCATCCACTGATGGCATGGTGCACATTTCTGAAATCGCACCTTTCCGAGTAGAGCGAGTTAGCGATATAATAAAAGAAGGTATGATTGTACCAGTAAAAGTTATCAAAGTAGATACCGAACGTGGTAAAATAAGTTTGTCTATCCGTGAAGCAGACAAAAATTTCTTTGCTCCCAAAACTGCTACACCCGCACAGTAAACTGTTTGTAAAAAACTAAATGGAACCAAACAAAAAAGATCTGCCCGCGCAGGCAGGAAATAATATTCCGGAACCACACCTAGTAAAAACTTTTGCCGAAGATATGGCAGGAGCTATTGGTGACAACCAGGAAGGCTTCGTCAAAAAAATAATCCACGAAGAGGAAGAAAACGAAGCAGAAAAAATCCGCCAGTCTCGAGGCTCTAAAGAAAATAAGTTTTTCTTGTTCATGGGAGGTATGCTCATACTAGGAGCGATTGGGCTCATAGGTTTTTCATTTCTCGAAAACGAAGCAGCTACTATGCCGGTAGACAAACCTTTTACGCCGTTAATATTTACAGACAAGAGTGTATTTGTGGAAGTTGGCGGATTGGACAAACTTAAAATAATCGAAGCTATAAATACTACAGTAACTGAGGCCAACCTAAAAAGCGGGGAAGTGGAGGGAATATATATCACTGAAAATAAAAAAGTAATCGGACTTCGACGATTCCTAGCCCTTACTAAAAATACTTTTGTGGTGCCGACACCGATAGTGGGCCAAGCGGATTTTGTTAGTGATAGTTTTTTGATCGGAGTTTCTAACAACAATGTAGCCATCGAGGGAGGTGCTGCCCCCGAGCTTAGTAAAGATTTTTTTATACTCATAAGGACCAGTTCGATGACAGATGTTTTCAATAGCCTCAGAAATTGGGAGGAGAAAATGTTTACCGACCTTTACGGATTTTTCGGTATTACTCTTTCACCTGCTACTGAAATTTTACTGACAAAAGATTTTGAAGATGGCATCATCGAAAATAAAAACGCGCGCATTCTCTACTCAGAAGGCGATCCAGAAAACAACAAGGACATAGCTATGATGTACGTATTCGCCAATAATAATTCAGTGGTCATCACTAAATCACCATTTACTGCTCGTGAAGTAATACTTCGTTTAGCATCTCCTAAGTAATCAAAAATAAATCTAAGCTGCGTCGAGTTCGATGTAGAAGGTAGAGCCTTTACCAGAGCCTTCAGATTCGGCCCATACTCGGCCCTTGTGTTCGTCGATGATTAGTTTTACAGAATAAAGTCCGTAGCCAGTACTGTCGATATTTACTTTCACTGAGTCCTTGCCTCGGCCACCTTCAGTGAAGAGATGTTTCTTGTCTTCTTCGGTGATTCCGACACCTGTGTCCTGCACGGAAACCAAAATTTTACTTGCCCCGTCCTTGGCGGGGTCTTTTGTTTTTTCCAAGTTCACAGTTATCTTGCCGACTTTTGTGTATCTTATAGAGTTCTCCAAAAGATTGTTAATCGCTTCTTTGATCCAAAATGCATCTCCTAAAATATTATACACGCCTTCCTTTATATTATTTTGAATTTCTAAGCCTTTAGCTTCAGCTATAAATTGTTTCTCAGACATACTCTTCTCAAGTATTTCTCGCAAGTTTATTTGTTTCATATCGTACTTCACTGTTCCTTTTTGCATGTTGGCTACGTTTAACACCAAGTCCACTGTTTCAATTCCCATATTGTCAGATTCCAAACCTTGTTCGGCTATTTTGTTAATCTCAGGAGAAACTTGGCCAAAAGTACCGTCCAGTATGCCAGCAAAGATATATTTTGATCGAGTGAAAGAACCCTTAACTTTGTGAGTAACCAAGTGAACCAAAGACTCGCGCTGCTTGATTAACGCTTCGAGATCGATGTTCAATCTGGCCAATTCTTCTCTTTGTTGGATTTCTTTTTTGACAGAACGGACAATCGTTAGACCTACTAACGCCGAAACAACCAAAGTGATCCCCGTAACAATCAATGCAGATGGGGGCATTTTATTCATATAAAAGAATTGTGATCCGATCAATGCTATTAAAGACCACACTAGAGCCTGAGCACTAAGTAGTTTAATATTAAAAGTTTTAAAACGAACAATAAGAATACCCATAAAAAGTAAAAATACAGCCATACCAATCATACCAATCAACTCTATGGAGTAAGAATCTGTTGCCCCGATAGTGTTTATATAATCGACATAATATCCCGCACCAAAGAATAATGAGAGGAAAGAAACCATTCCACTACCCATTAAGATTATTTGCCTTCTAAAGATTGAGTCTGATTTTTTGTAAGAGTTAATTAATAATACTATAATCCATAGAACTGAGAGTAGCCCAAGAAAGTAGTAATAACTAACAAACGTAAAGCCTACATATCCGCTACTACCACAAACATTTAGATCAAATCCAGATATATTTATTGCAGTTGGTGTAAAAATAATTGCTGGAATAAGTGTAAGTAAATAGATTACTTTTTCTATAAGTTTTATATCATTACCTTTTCTCAAAAAAACTGATACAAAATACGCTGAACTTACTGCTATAAGAGAGGAAATAATTCCCAAAAATGACCAAAAGAATACTATAGTGTCACTATTAATATTCGTCCAGAGGATTAGATTAAACAATGCCCATAGTGCAAAAAGTATTGTTATTATCAATAATAATTTATTTAAAAGTGAGGTTGGATTTTTTCTAAAAATAAAAATTCCGAAGGGAAGTAGTATAAAGAGTGCTGGTAAATAAGCGTAATACAATAGAACTGGTACGTCCTTTGAAAATATAAGATATTCAGGTGGCAAAAAATATGGGCAAATCATAATATAATATTAACACATGTTAGTATACGTTTGCCATTAATTTTTTCTTATTTCTCATTATAAAAAAACTATCTAGTATAGATATATCTCTAAAGAGACGAACTCGTATTGATTCTGACGCAGACTTTATATAAAGAAAGCGTTTTTTGAAGGTAAATTCCCCTGGATGAGATAATGTTGATATATTTTCTAATTTGGCATTCTTAAAATGAATACGCCGACCTAGTACATATGTGTATACATATAACCTGGGTTCAATATACGGATAAAGTAAAATTTTGTTTATTATATCTTTAGCTTTTTCATACTCCCAATTTATTTCTCTATAAGCCATGTATTTATCGGTTGCACTTGATTCTCCAGATTGTGGCATTGGAAGTTTTATTTTTTGTACATATTTGGTTAGATCATCCCATAGACATTCTCTGAGAATGTCATCTATCTTATGCTCTAAATCTATAGCATTATCATCTGTTAAGATAGAAAATTCTCTCTGAGACAATAGTGGTCCATCATCGATACCTGGTAAAAGTTTTATCAGTGAAACAGCAGTAGAAGAGTCCTTATTCTTGAGTGCCCAAAGTGTTGGCAACGCACCTCTATATTTCGGCAACTTAGATGGATGGACATTAATAGTTCCCAGGGGGGGCATGTTAATTATTTTTTTAGACAAAATAGACCAACTATTTATAACCATAATATCTATTTTATAAGTACGGATTGCCATCTCTATAGTATCCGCATCGGTCTCTTTTATAATTAGTATATTATTTTCGATAATATGTTTAATATACGCACCGTAACGAATATAAAAATCCGAAGAAAAAAAATTAAAAAAATTCCATAAGAAGAAAACAGCTCGCACGAATACCTTTGACCACTTTTTAGTATGAAGTGTATATCCAAAAGCAAACAAGGCATTCACTGGATTAAATGTCGGCTTAGCTAGAAAATCTAAATAAGACACAGCAACTACAGTGAATGGCGCCTTATTAATATAAATAAGTGTATCCGGATGAAGTCCTATATATATAACCCTAATATTATTCATTTTTTACTTCTGCAGTTGCACAGTCCTCTGTCTCGGCATTACAAAAAGTAATACTACAATCTGCTTCACCCTCTGTACATGTTTCTGCGAGAGTGCATGTTGATATATCCGTACCACAAAGCTGTTCAAGTTTTGCCTTAGATCTAGTTATTGAAGAAGAATATATAATTTCACATTCATCACTAGATTCATCACAAATTTCTTCACTGAAACACACACTCTGAAAAGGGTCGCAGGGTATATCGTACCTAATAACATAATCTCCTTTTTCAAAAACACGTATATATGTAGCGACAATAGAATATAGCAGCCCAATAATGAGCAGGAACCAAACCATTTTTTTTAGTGTTTCTTTCATTTTTATATTATATGTCTTTTAAAAGACTATGTAAAATTTAAAACGTATATTTTTGATACGTACTAAATCTTATGAAATTAATAACAAATATGTTCCAATCCCAGTTATAAGAATTGCAATAATTTTTTGCCAAATGTGTGTCGCGTGTATTTTTTCTACTGATATCTTTGGGAAAAATATTGTAAAGAATATGCCAATAGCTAGAACAAATATGGGCTGGAAAGACTCTCCGAGAAGAACAAGCCCAATAGGAGCAAGAAGGTATGCAAATCCAACGGATATATTCCCTAGTATATATAAGGATTCATTTGCAATATTAAGAGACAATATATTTTTTGAGTTGTTTTTTATCGCTGATAGAAAATTAACACGGTAAGGACGTATAAATATAAAAATAATCATTCCAACTAGCAACAACGCAAGATGTTCCCAGAAAAGTGATCTCACAATATTTTCCTCTAGCGCAACCATTTTAAATATAACAGCTTCAATTGCCCAAAAGAAAGCAGACGCAAGCATTGGTATTATTGTTTTTATACGAAGCTTAAATTTATTTTCTGAATCTACTTCAAAAGATATAACTGTAGTACCTAAAATTATGGTTGCCATCGCAATCAGTTGAATCGGTGAAAGAGTTTCTCCAAGTACAAAATATCCTAATATACCACCAAAAACTGGTACAAGTTGATAAAACACTACAGCGATAGAGGCCTCCTCTTCTTTTAGTGCTATCAGATAGCACCATAGTACTAATACATTTAAAATTCCAACTATGGATAATATCAGAATATTATTTCCATCCACATTTAATACCGTCGGGTCTATAAAATAGAAAAGCGGTAAAACCATCACAGACAACAAAGAAGAAAATAAAATAAGTGTACCTACACCACTTTCTTTAAAATATTTTTCTAAAAGAATTTTATCTATATGATTAGTCAGGGCGTATAAGAATGGACCAATCAATGCTATTAAAAACCACATCATATAATTAAAATTCCAAGCATATTATTTTTAAATTTAAATAAAATACTCATTTATTTTACTATTTTCTTAATTATAGGTAAATGATAATACCAAAAATCATCCAACTCCAGGTTAGTAGCCTCTACTGTAACAATCAAAGGTTTTACTCCTACTAAATTCATTACTTTTTCTATCGTTGGTAACACAATATTTTTTGTAAAATCTCCTTCAGAGTTTTTTAAAGTTAAAAAATTTTCAAATATGATTCCAAAACAAGTATTTAATAAAAAGAATTTTAAGTAAAAATCTTCTGGCTTTTCATTGATATTTTTTTCATACCAATCATTTTCATTAAAAAAAAGACCTTCACTGTTTACATTATATAAAGAAAAAAGTTTCTTGTGAAAATCTATCAGTGATTCTCCCCAAATAGTCTTTACTTCTTCGAGTTTTTTTCCGTTGTACTTATTAAAATCTACTATCGTTACATTTTCTAC
>CAYYKS010000017.1:0-8985 GCA_964469255.1 uncultured Candidatus Saccharibacteria bacterium
CGTTGACCCAAGTGATCGATGTCGTCTGCTTGTGCGCCAGGTGTATTGTTTAGAGTGATGATGTTCATCAAAACCAAAACTAAGTCTTCTTTAGAAATAGTTCGGCGAGCTAGTGCCACTTCATCCATTCCTTTTTCAAAACGTTTGTTGAATCGGAATCGTCCTACAGGAGAAAGGTCGTAACGTTCTGCAGTAAACAAAGAATCGATAAATTCTTTAGCATTGTCAGCGGTGGCCATGTCACCATCACGAAGACGCTTGTAGATATCTACATAGGCATCGTTTAGAGTCTTGGCTGTATCTTTTGCAAGGCAGGCCTTGATAACTGCTTCAAATGTTTCAACTAAAGGAGATTTTACATTGAAAGCCTTAAGTATGGCTTCATCTGACTCATAACCCATGGCACGTAGTAAGGCTGTAGCTGGGAATTTGCGCTTCTTGTCGATACGTACATATATAGCACCATCAGATTCTGATTCGATTTCAATCCATACACCACGAGCTGGGATGATTTTTGCGCCGAAGTATCTGTTCCCCTTGCTTTCAGCTTCAGTAAAGAATACTCCGAAGGATCGGGCTAGCTGTGGCACGATTACGCGTTCTACGCCGTTGATGATAAATGTTCCGTGTGGAGTCATGAGCGGAAGCTCTGACATGAAAATTTCTTGCTCTTTTACTGTGCCGAGTATTTTGTTGGTCAATTTTACTCGCACCTTCAAAAGTCCTTGATAGGACAATTTGTTTATTTTAGAATCCGTTTCATCTGTTTTTGCTTCGCCGAGTGAAAATGACAAAAACTCAAGCTGAAATTTCTTGCCTGAGTAATCTGAGATCGGAGAGAATTCTTTGAAGACTTCTCCGATGCCCTTTTCGATCATCCACTGAAATGATTTGAGTTGAGCTTCTATTAAATTTGGAAACGGCACGAGAGGCTTCTTGTATCTTGAGAAATACTTCTTTGGACGCGCAACACCTTGCTCTTCTTTTTGCATATTTGTTTTTGCCACAACAAACAAAAAGAAATCAAAGAAAAATAACGGAAAAATACTTTTCTTTAACCTCTTAAATTTATTTAGACGATTAAGTTAGAAACCCTAGTAATATAAACCCTCTTTACACACTAAGATTGCATCCGGTACTCAATCAATGAATCTAGGGTAGCCTACTCTTTTTTTGTTTGTTTGTCAACTGTGGAAAACAGGATGTCTAGAGCTTCTATAAACCAGGCATCTACATATTCCATATATTCAATCTTTTCGGGCAAGGACAGTTCATTAAATTTTTTCTGTCTTTCAAAACTAAGCAACTCTTCATCTTTTTGTTTAAGCTTAGATTTTATATTTTCATCCTTAATCCCCCGTCTTAAGGTACGCATTAAAAATAATCTTCTGTTTAAGGAAGAATTCATGCTGAGTTTACTCATCTCACCCAGCTCGGCGAGAAGCGGAGACTTTGCGTATAACCTATGGCGATCCTCGTCATTTCTACCCAAACTATCAATTATGACTACTTGATCATTAAATTGCTTAATACCTAAATCTAACTCACTCTGCAATTTAGGATCATCTATTCCTGTATTTACAAGTGGCGGGTAATTTAAAGTAACTGGCTTTCTATATATAAAAACTTCTTCACCTTCAACATTTTCAATATGTTCTAAAGTATACTTACGCTCCACAAGTTTTAACTTTGCAGCTTCTAATTCGCTTTTTTGTGATTCATTATTATTTGTAGGTGGTTTTTCTGGTGGTTTCATAATTATATTTTACTTCTTTGTTTCCATTTATCTATCTCAGCATGATTACCAGATAGTAGGACCTTAGGTACTTTATAATTTTTACCTTTATATTTCAATACTTCTGGGCGGGTGTAGACTTCACTGCTTGAAACTCTCTCTTCTTCTAGAGATTCGTATTTACCTAGAACTCCAGGGATTTGGCGGGAAATTGAGTCTATTAAAACCATAGCTGGCAGTTCCCCGCCTGTGAGCACATAGTCCCCCACGGATATTTCTTCGGCTTTCAAAATCTTTTGCACGCGGGCATCGATACCTTCATATCGCCCAGAAATTAAAATAATATCTGTGTATTTTTTAGCAGAATTTTTTGCATACTGTGTATCGAATTTTTTACCAGATGGAGAGAATAAAATTATTTTAGTTTTTTTCTTGTCTTTTATTTTTATTTTTGAATATGCTTTCAAGAAAAGTTCTGGCCGTAAAACCATGCCCGGACCTCCGCCATAAGGCCGGTCATCCACTCGCTTCTTTGGCTCACAAAAATCTAGTGGGTTGTAAAACTTTATAGATATTTTTTTATCTTTGACCGCCCGACCCAAAATAGACTCCTTTAGGTAAGAGTCGAACATCTCAGGGAAAATTGTAATAACATGGAAACGCATAAAATTATGGTATAGCTTATAGCTTTTAAAAGCAACTAAAACGAGAAAGACCGCCGAGACGGTCAATCTCTGCGGTCTTGATACGAACCCGCGGTTCACTCCTAGACTTGGCCCACCTGGCTCATGTAGGCAAGAAGAGAAGCTCCGGCAATGATGAGGGCGATCAGCCCTACGAGGAGAAGAAGCTGACGAATCTCATGAGTTACTCGCTCTCCCGTTCGGGACGTCAGATACATAAAGATACCGAACACCACTACGAGCATCGCGAGGGTTATGTAAAGCAGCATTGTAGTCCTCCATGAAGGAACTTGGCTAAGGATTATTCCTGTCGCACTAATACAAGTATATCACAAAATATACTAAAAGTCAAGCATAAAAACCCCTGCCTACCGGCAGGAAGGCTTTATTTATAGGGCTTATTTGTAGTCTCTTATATAAAAAGGAAATCGCCGGCGGAAGCGATTTCCGACCGGCGACTGATAGACCTCCTACTGTTTGAACTGTTTTGCGAGCAAGTAGAGCGGCAGAGCTACGAACCCATACCACACCACGCATCCGAGCAGAACTTTTTTGAGGTTCATTTACGACCTCATCCCTTCGCGGGATTGTTCTGGCAGCTCGGGACTCGACGCCCGCGAGAGGCCTCGAAGCTCCCGTCTCGCCGAGAGACGACCCGGAACTCGTATGAGGTCGCGGGGTTGATCTCTAGCTCGCCGTCGTACCGATCGTGGTAGAAGTAGATAATCCTGCCCCCAAGACTGAAGGTTGTCTTGGATGGGTCAAGTGTCTTGCTGACGTCATTGCGGACACCCACGGGCTGTCCGCAAACGTTGCGAACGGTACCAGCGGTTACCAGTGACGTCTTGGCTGACATCGTTGCTGGGGAAGCAACGATCATGAGCGCGACTCCGGCCACCATCACTGCGAAAAAGGGTGCATGAAGCGTGAGCTTTTTGAGCATTTTGTTTTGTTCCTAAGTCTGGTTTTATCTTCTCTGGTTTTCACCTCTCGGCTACCGAGAGGTGTACAAGTTGTTCAAAAAAACAATAACATCTTTAATGAAATAAGTCAAAAACAAAAGACTCAGATTTCTCTGAGTCTTTACTAAAGCCTAGCGCCTAGTTGCCTAGAGCCTGCTTTATAGTCCCTTTATTTCTTCCATTGCCTCATCGATAGTCTTCAGTGTTACTGGAGCTGCACCTGGAGATCTTTCCCCTGCTGGTCGTGGAGGAACTGTTAGGTTGTCTTCGTGTCTCATTCCGCCTTCTGGTTCGTTGATCTTTAAGTTTACTCTAGCATTGTTCTTCATACCGATTATTCGGAGAAGAGTTCGGATAGCCTTTGCAGTGTTACCCATTCTCCCGATAATCTTACCCATATCCGCTGGGTTTACAGTTAGCGTTATAAGTACGCCCATTTCATCTACAGTTCTATCTATCACTACATCATTCGGATTATCAACCAGAGCCTTCACCACGTATTCCAAAAATACCTTGTCTGCATCCATAGTTTTATTTTAAATTATTTATAATACAGTAATTATACCACCTCGCCGTAGAGCGGCAAGTTTATTTCTTCGCTTTTAGTTCTTTTCGCTTTTGAGTTGGCTTTTTCTTTGGGAGTACGTTTATTTTCTTGCCTTCTACTATTTTATCGTGTACGAGAAAGTTGTGCATAGTACCTGAAGCTTGTGCACCCTTGCTTAGCCAGTATTTTATACGGTCGGCATTTAGAACTTTATTAGTTCCGTCTTTTCGGTCTTTAGGATTGTAAGTACCTAGAATTTCTAAAAATCGTCCACTCTTGGTGCTGTTCTTGGAATCGGTCAAAACCACGCGGAAACTCGGGTCGTTCTTCCTTCCTATCCTTTGTAATCTAATTTTTAACATTCCATGAGTTTAACACAAATTATTTAAATTGCAATATTATATGCTATAGTAAGCCAGATGAAACATTCAGAGAAAAAACCAAAACACGAACATACAAATAAGCTATTAGGAACTATATCTATTACCTCTAAGGGCACCGGCTATGTAGATATAGGCGAGCCAAACAAGAATAAGAAGCGAAATAAGGGCGAAGACCCAGAAATAGACTTCAAGCACCTAAACACAGCACTCCATGGGGACACCGTAGAGATACTCCTCCACCCAAAAGGCCCGAGCAGACAAACTGCCGAAGTCACCAAGGTTATCACTAGAGTAAAAAATAGATTTACTGGACTACTCGAAGTAGAAAACGGCATGTATTTCCTAAAACCAGACGATACGAAAATGTATACGGATATTTTGGTGAATCAGGATGGATTGCTAGGCGCAACCCCCGGTCAGAAGGTTTTCGTAGAAATTACTTCATGGAAAGATCCTAAAAAGGCACCCATAGGTAAAGTAATAAAAGTTTTAGGTATGCCGGGAGACAACAATGTGGAAATGCATGCCATCGCTATCGAAAAAGGTTTCGATGCCGAGCTACCAAATCGTGTTGAAGACGAAGCGAAAAAAATCAAAGAACATGGCATTCAAGAATCAGATTTCAAGGACCGCCGAGATTTCCGAAAGACACTAACATTTACCATAGACCCTGCAGACGCCAAGGACTTTGACGACGCTATTTCTTATAAAGAGATTTCGGCGAACGAGTTTGAAATCGGTATCCACATCGCCGATGTGTCCTACTACGTAAAACCTGGAACTGAACTGGATAAAGAGGCTCGCGAACGTGGAACTTCGGTGTACCTTGTAGACCGCACCATTCCCATGCTTCCAGAAGTTCTTTCAAACGACCTGTGTTCCCTAGTACCGAATCAAGACCGCCTGACCATGAGCGCAGTTTTTGTGATGAACAAAAATGGGCAGGTGCTAAGCGAATGGTATGGACGCACAGTGATACACTCACAAAAAAGATTTACTTATGAGGAAGCTGAAGTTTCAATCAAGAAAGCTGGCAGTCCTCTACACAAAGAACTTTCACTTTTAAATAGTATCGCGAAAAAACTAAACAAAGAAAGATTTGCCAATGGGGCAATATCCCTAGACCAACCGGAAGTAAAATTCGTACTGGATAAGGATGGGATACCAATCAAGGTCATCCAAAAAGTTCGTGGGGATTCAAACAAGCTGATCGAGGAACTCATGCTACTGGCAAATAAAAAAGTAGCTAAAGTAATTTCTGGAAAGAATATTGTGGCTATATACCGCGTGCACGATTTACCAAACATAGACAAGATGACAGATCTCGCATTCTTTCTGCGTAGCTTGGGTCACAAGGTATCTCTAGTAGACGGACTAATACCTACGCATGAAATAAATAAACTTCTAGAAAGCCTAGAAGGTAAAGGTGAATCTGACACTGTGCACCGCGCAGTGATACGCTCCATGTCCAAAGCCATCTACTCCACCAAAAATATCGGACACTACGGACTGGCTTTTGATTTTTACACTCACTTTACTTCCCCCATCCGCCGATATCCAGACATCATGGTGCACCGGCTACTCATGGATCACCTCACTAAAAAGAAGCCTATCGCTGACGCACTACCAGTTTATGAACAAATGTCTCGCGTAGCATCCGAACAAGAAAAGCGGGCAGCCGATGCCGAGAGGTCTTCTATCAAATACAAACAAGTAGAATACATGTCAAAACGTCTGGGAGAATCTTTCAACGGCGTGATTAGTGGCATCACCGAGTTCGGTATGTACGTAGAAGAAATAGAAACCAAATGCGAAGGCATGATACGCGTCCGCGATATGGGCGATGATTTTTACATGTACAACGAAAAGAAACTGGAATTGGTGGGACAGAAAAAAAAGAAAAGATACCGCCTGGGTGATAAGGTGAAAATAAAAGTTAAAAATGTGGACCTAGAAAGGAAAACTATCGACTACGCCCTAGCGTAGAGAAAATCAGAGTAAAATGTATTCTAGTAACTCAAAAATAAAATCTATATCAAAGGTAATACTGGGAACGCTTTTGATATTTTCTCCGATCATAGTAAGCATAATTTTCAGAAATACCGAACCTAAAAATATCGACCTCTTGGCAAATGCAGGTGGCACAGAACTCACTGATCAATCACCAAGATATTATTTCAACAAAGACTTCAAGCAAGACCTGCGGGTCACTGCTGCTGCCTACCTGGTGGGTGACCTAAATACTGGCGAAGTCATCCTCTCAAAAAATGCTGACAACATCTACCCCATCGCCTCCGTGTCCAAGCTCATGACCGCTTTAGTGTCTACGGAAATTCCAAATGACAACGAGGTGGCCAGCGTAAGTAAAAATGCTTTAGCCACCTACGGCACCAATGGAAACTTTAGAACTGGAGAAAAGATAAAAACTTCGGAACTTCTCTACCCGCTACTTCTAGAGTCTAGTAATGACGCTGCTGAAATACTGGCCGAACATTTTGGCCGGGACAACTTCATCAAAAAGATGAATCAGCAGGCTGACATTTTAAATATGACGGACACGAATTACGAAGATCCTAGTGGCCTCTCCTCTCTCAACAAATCCACCCCGATTGACCTTTTCAAACTAGCTGGCTACCTGAAAAAAGAAAAAGAAAGTTTACTGGCTATCACTGCAAAACGCAGCTACTCCAACAAAGCTCACAACTGGTCCAGCACCAACCAGTTCCTTCGAGAAACCGGATACATCGGTGGTAAAAGTGGATACACCGACCCAGCCTTGGAAACAGGTATCTCAATATTTTCACTACCTCTAGGTGAGCAAAGTGAACGTCCAGTGGCTATAGTGCTTCTGCGAAGCGTGGACAGATATAGGGATGTGGCGACAATTGTAAATTACTTGAAAAAAAATGTTTATTATGGAGGAGCAAACGACACAAATACTGACTGGGTCAAACAGAGGATGGATATCCCCGATATTCGCACACCAGACTTCGTAACACTTAATTTTACTGGTGACATGATGCTCGACCGCGGAGTAAAAAGCTCAGTTAGAAAAAATTTCGACAATGATTACGGTGCTCTATTTGAAAATTTGGGAATGTTAAAAAAAGCAGACATCAGTTTTACAAACCTAGAAGGTACTGCTTCTGACTTGGGTGTTGATGGTAAAAGTCTATATTCTTTTCATATGGATCCTACAGTGGTTCCCGCTATTGCTGGATCTGGTATCGATGTAGTTTCTATGGCAAACAATCACGTTGGTGACTGGGGCTTGGAATCTTATATTGATACTCTGGCCCGTTTGAAAGAAAACCAAATATCTTATGTCGGTGGAGGCATGAATAGCACCGAAGCAGAAGAACCCGTGATTATAGAAAAATACGGGGTGAAAATTGGTTACCTTGGTTTTTCTGATGTTGGGCCAGTATGGATGAAAGCGACGGAGGATAAGGCGGGACTACTACTGGCAAGCAATCCGCGTTTTGATGAAATAATTAAAAACGCTTCTGCAAAAGTAGACCACCTGGTAGTGTCTTTCCACTGGGGAGATGAATATAAAACAGTACACAATGCTCGCCAAGAATACCTAGCCCACAAAGCAGTAGACGCTGGTGCCAAGCTCGTCATCGGTCACCACCCCCATGTTGTGCAAGATGTAGAAGTTTATAAGAATTCTTACATCGCCTACTCACTCGGCAATTTTATTTTCGACCAAGCCTTTAGCGAAAACACCATGCAAGGTATGCTCCTTGAGATCAAACTCGGACGTGATGGCAGCATGACTGCACAAAAAAATACTATTAAATTGAGTCCGTATTTCCAACCGCAGAAAGTAATTGAAGGAAAAGAAGAGCAAATAAAATTCTAAGTTTATATAGTTTGACAAAAGCAAATAATAAGTGTACAGTACTAAAAATTTAGTTGCTCTATTTAAGTTTCTTTATGGATATTTTAATAGGGCAATTCAGCCTGTTCTTTCAAGGAGGATTCATGAAAATCGCGTTTGTGCAAAGGTACGCTGAGGTCGGAAACACAGTACAGGATCGAATGGAAGCAAGAGGGATCAAACCAACCCTTGAGCTATTCAGAACCAACGACCCCAGAGAGGTCTTGGAACTGATCCGTTCAGGAGAACAGGTGTTCGTCGTTTCGGGAAACTGTTTCCCTCGGTGGGAGGCAAATACCGCAGCCGGCTCTATTCTGGCTGCAATGGTCAAAGACTTGGCTCCGGAAACCATTTTCCTCATGTACAGTACTCTTCCAACCGGAAGCCCACATGTGGATGGTTACGTTCCTAAAGACAACAGCCATACGGACCCAGAGCTTCTCATCCGCTTGTTCAGTATCCCGGAAGAGGACGTGAAGATCCCGCGCCTGAAGGAGATGTTCCCCGAGATCAAGTGGCGACAGTAGTCAACGACCGCCGTCACAAATGGCCCAGCTGAAATATGCTGGGCCGTTTTTTATTTCGCAATAGCGGCGGCTTCGTCGAATTTGACGGAGAGGAGTTTGGAGGCGCCGTCGGAACCGATGGTGACGCCGTAAAGAATACCGGCTCGAGACATTGTTTCTCGATTGTGAGTTACTACCACCAGCTGTGAATGTTTGGATAGTTTTTCGAGCATATCCCCATATTTACGAGAATTCGCTTCGTCGAGTGCAGCGTCAGTTTCAT
>CAYYKS010000018.1:0-8673 GCA_964469255.1 uncultured Candidatus Saccharibacteria bacterium
GCACTCACATAGGCACATATGTTGGAGGTTAGCCATCACCCGCTTCAAATGCAAATAATAAAAAATAAAAACACAGAAATTTTTTCTGTGTTTTTATTTTTCCAAAAGTTATCCACAGTTTTCTCTAAAAACTATTGTGTTTGATTCGCATATGCGAGATAATTAAGGTGTTCCTTGCAATAAGTATTTAAAATATTTTCACTAATCATTTTTTAGAAATATTTTTAGGTCGTTTTATTGCAGACTAAATTAATAATTTAATTTTCGTGAATTTATTCAAATTTTATTTGAATAAATAATCGACAAATATTATGGCAGCAAAAAAGAAAGCAAAGAAGGCAGCAAAAAAGAAGACTACAAAGAAGGCTTCAAAGAAGAAGCGAGCTTAGTAGGCGCTGACCGCCATGAGGCAGGTCACTCAAAAAACTCTCCGGAAACGGGGAGTTTTTTGTTTTTTATGCTAATATATTAGCTATGTCTATATTTACCACGATGTTCGGTAGCGAGAGCTCAAAATTCATAGCAAATAGCCAAGATACCCTTAAAAAAATAAGCGCTTTGGAGGCAGACCTGTCCAAGCTAACTGACGCTGATTTCCCAAAGAAGACCCAAGAATTCAAGGATAAAATTGCTCAAGCCGAAGACAAAGAGAAGGCGCTAGAGGAAATTTTACCGGAGGCATATGCCTTGGTTCGAGAAGCCATGCGACGTACTGACAATGTTCGTCTTTTTGATGTGCAGATGATCGGAGGTATGGCATTACACAATGGAAAAATTGCCGAGATGCGTACTGGTGAAGGTAAAACTTTCGTGGCAGCACTTCCCGCATACTTAAATGCGCTTGTGGGTGAAGGTGTGCATGTTATTACTGTTAACGATTACCTTTCTCGTATTGGTGCAGTGCTCATGGGGCAAGTTTACAATTTCCTGGGTCTGACTGTCGGTGTTATAAATTCTGGCAACGTTTCATATATATATGATCCGAAGCATACTGAATCTGATAAGGAGAGAGATGATATAGGAACATTCAAAGTTGTTTACGAATTCTTGAAACCGACTTCTCGTAAAGAAGCTTATGCTGCGGATATAACTTACGGTACAAACCATGAGTACGGTTTCGATTATCTGAGGGATAACCTGGCGACTTCTATTTCTGGCTTGGTGCAAAGAGGTCACCACTTCGCTATAGTGGACGAAGTAGACTCTATCCTTATAGATGAAGCCCGCACTCCTTTGATCATTTCCTCTGCTGCTGGGGATTCGGAAGATTTTTATACCAAGTTTGATCAGATCGCGAAGCAACTTAAAGTAATCACGGACTACGAGGTAGATGAAAAGCTCCGAGCTATCACGCTTACAGATGAAGGTATCACTAAAGCTGAAAAACTTTTAGGTATAGAAAATATATATACTGAAAAAGGCATCAAATATGTGCACCATTTGGAAACTGCGGTAAAAGCACAAGCTCTTTTTTTGAAAGATAAAGATTACGTGGTCAAAGACGGTGAAGTGATCATCGTGGACGCGTCTACTGGACGTCTCCAGCCAGGCCGTCGCTGGAGCGAAGGTATCCATCAAGCCATCGAGGCCAAGGAAGGAGTGAAGATCGAGAAGGAAACCAGATCTAGTGGTTCAATTACTTTTCAAAATTACTTTAGATTCTACAAGAAGCTTTCTGGTATGACAGGTACAGGGCTCACTTCTGCTGAAGAATTTTTGAAAGTATATGGACTAGATGTAATAGTCATTCCTACCAACAAACCCATCGTGCGTTTGGATCATCCGGATTTGATTTTCCAAACCGAAAAAGGGAAGTTTCAAGCTATCGCCAAGAAAGTAAAAGAATTAAATATGAAAGGTCAGCCAGTACTGATTGGTACTATTTCTATTGAAAGAAATGAATTACTTTCTGTGTATTTAAAACAAGAAGGCGTACCGCACACAATATTGAATGCCAAGAATCACGAAAAAGAAGGTGAGATTATTGCTCAAGCTGGTAAGCGCGGCGCTGTAACTATTGCTACAAACATGGCTGGTCGCGGTATCGACATCAAGCTCGGCGGAAACCCTACAACACCTGAAGACTATGAATTTATAAAAAGCGTAGGCGGACTTTTTGTCCTGGGTACTGAGCGTCATGAAGCACGACGTATCGACAACCAGCTTCGCGGACGTGCCGGTAGACAAGGTGACCCGGGCGAAACTCAATTTTATGTATCGCTCGAGGATGACCTTATGCGAGTATTCGGCGCGGATAAAATAAAAACTATGATGGGGCGCTTTGGTATTCCTGAAGACCAGCCTATCGAAAATAGGTTTATCGGAAAGTCTTTGGAGAATGCGCAGACCAAGATCGAAGGATTCCATTTTGATTCTCGTAAACATACCCTAGAATACGACGATGTCATGAACCATCAGCGCAAGATTATCTACGAAAGACGCCAAAAAATGCTAATGGCCGACAAGGAGGGTATTGAAAAAATTCTCGAAGATGTGTCACTAGGCCGTGAAGGTGTAGCTGAAATTATCGAAGCCAAGAAAAAGGAGGTAGGTGAGGCCGCACTTCTCGAAACTGTTCGTCGTATTGCTTTGTATGCCACAGATACTTTATGGATGGAACACCTGGAAGCTATGGATTATTTGCGTTCATCTGTGAATCTACGAGCCTATGGTCAACGCGAGCCTATTGTAGAATATAAGAAAGATGGACTCAGGATGTTTAAAGAAATGGAAGAAGCTTTTCGGGAACAAGTGGCAGGACTCATAGCCACTATTACACCTGCTGCGGCCTCAGCTCAACCTGAACCCACAGAGCCACAAGAAATATTTGTCACAAGTCATCCTGAATCTTCTCAAGCTGCACAATCTGCAAACACAGATACTACTATAGGGAAAGAGCCTGGACGCAATGACCCATGTCCATGCGGAGCGATAAACCCAGCCACCGGCGAAGTTTATAAGTATAAAAAATGTGGAATGATCAACGCCCCGCAACATCGCAAAGCTTTGGTGAATTAAAATATATTTATGATCAATATCGACGACTTTAAAAAAGTAGAGATAAAGATAGGTAAGATTATTTCGGCGGAAACTATTCCAGAGGGAACCAAGTTGCTCAAACTAAAAGTAGATTTTGGTGCGGAAACTCGGCAAATTATGTCTGGTATCGCTATGTATTTTCCAGATCCATCTGTTTTGGTAGGCAAGCTTATGCCTTTTGTGACCAACCTCGAAACTCGCACCATGCTCGGTTATGAAAGTCAGGGCATGATCATGGCGAGTGATAGTCCAGATGGACCAGTGATGCTTCACCCAGAACGTGATGTGCCACCAGGGAGTATGCTCAAGTAAAACATGAACAAGAATCTTTATTTTCTTTTCTTCACGATTTTCATAGATATGCTTGGCATAGGTATTTTGATACCAGTGGTGCCACAGCTGTTGGGCGAACCGAATTCTCTGTACTACCTTTTATCTCCAGATCAAAAGGATTTAGGTTATATATTGCTCGGACTACTTATGACGAGCTACCCGCTGGCCCTATTTTTTGCTTCACCGATACTTGGTGCTTTGTCTGATAAATATGGCAGAAAGCCAATATTGGTAATATCTATCATAGGTACAGCACTCTCATACTTTGTTTTTGCTTACGCTATTTTTACAAAAAATATCGTTCTCTTGTTCATATCGCGCATTGTGGATGGAGCAACTGGCGGGAACATATCAGTAGCTCAGGCTGCGGTAGCTGACCTTACATCACCGGAAGATAGAGCCAAGACTTTTGGTATGGTAGGGGCTGTTTTTGGATTGGGTTTTATAATGGGACCATTTTTGGGCGGTGTATTGTCCAGCTCCGCGGTCAATCCATTCTTTAATGCCGCAACTCCGTTTATATTTTCTGGATTTTTATCTTTAGTCAACGCCATTTCCATTGCTTATTTCTTTAGGGAAAGCATAAAAGAAAAATTTAAGGACAACAAAGTTCGCTTTTTTGCCTCTTTAGAAAATATCGTGAAGGCTCAAAAATTCCAGAATGTGCGATTCCTTTTCTTGGTTTCCTTTTTGTTTACCACTGGGTTCGCATTCTTTACTTCTTTTTTCAATGTTTACTTGACCGACAAATTTAATTTTACCCCAGTAAATGTTGGTAACTTTTTTGGCTATGTCGGTGTGTGGATTATTTTTGTTCAGATATTTGTTGTTCGCAATATTCCACCGAGGTTTACTGAAAACGTTTTACTAGGTCCTGCCTATATTCTAAGTGGGATAGGAGTACTCTTGTTATTGGTTCCTGATAATTCGTGGTATTTATTTTTGATTGTACCCCTTGCTTCTATCCCACACGGTATCCAGCATGCAAACTATATTTCACTTCTGACTAAAACTACCGACGAAACAATGCGCGGAGAGGTCCTGGGCGTGAATGCTTCAGTGAGTTCTTTGGCGCAATCATTGCCACCAGTTTTTGCAGGGCTCTTGGCTGCAGCCTTTACGGCCTACGTGCCTATTTTGATGGCCGCTCTTCTGGTTATGCTTGCTGGGGTTGTGTTTATTTTTAAAGTTAAAAAACAAAATGAGCAATTTCAATAAAAATTTTAAAGCTATGTGGTGGAAAGTGAAAGCATTTTCTGCGCGAGTTTATTATGGCTACCCAGCTTCAAGGCTCAAGATTATCGGGGTTACTGGCACTAGCGGTAAAACTACTACAGCCACGCTTTTATATAAAATCGCCCTAGGACTTGAGTATAAGGTAGGTTTGATTAGTACAGTAGAAAATTTAATGAATGGGGAGAGTTTGGGTGAGAATTCCAAGGGCCCAGGTACTACTCCTGACGCAGTAACACTTACTAAGATTTTTCACACTATGTATAAAGCCGGTTGCGAATATGTGATTATGGAGGTTTCCAGTCATGCAGTGGTACAAGGTCGGGTGGATAATATTAAATTTGTAGGAGGAATATTCACAAATCTTTCGCAAGATCACTTGGATTACCATAAAGATATGGAGGATTACTTTCAAGCCAAGAAAAGATTTTTCCAAATGCTTCCACCTCGAGCTTTTGCACTAACAAATACTGATGACAAATACGGGGCTCGCATGATAGATGGAATACACGCCAATCCTTTTACTTATGGTTTCGTTGGCGATCCTAACGGGGTTCATTTTTATGGAGAAGTTAAAAAGCTAGATTTTAATGGCCTAGAGCTTTCGTTTAACGATATACATATTCGTTCAAAGCTTCAAGGTAAATTCAATGCTTACAATTTACTCGCAGTTTGGAGTGCTTCATCACTTCTTGGTTTTGATATGGCTAAGGTAAATAAAATTTTAGAAAACATCGAGGCACCAAGAGGACGTTTTGAAAGTTTTACATCGCCAAATGGGGTGCTAGTAATAGTAGACTATGCGCACAAGCCAGATGCACTTGAGAAAATATTTTCTGCAGTAAAAGAGACAAAGACTAGTGAAGGAAAAATAATATCAGTATTTGGCTGTGGTGGGGATAGAGATACCACCAAGCGTCCAATCATGGGCAAGATCGGTGCGCAAAATTCTGATGTGGCTATATTCACATCAGACAATCCACGAAGTGAAGACCCAGATGAGATTATCAGGCAAATGAAAGCCACTTTAATACCTGACGAATTGAGCAAAGTAAGGACAATTCCAAGCCGAAGGGAAGCTATACTGGAAGCCGTGAAAATAGCGGAGAGTGGTGATATCATTCTCTGTGCAGGCAAGGGTCATGAGACATACCAGATAGTTAAAGGCGAGACAGCCCACTTTGATGATATGGAAGAATTAAAAAATGCATATGGCAAATAGCTACAAACAATTTTTTAAGGGGAAAAAGATAACTGTGATGGGGCTGGGTCTTTTGGGGCGTGGAGTTGGGGACGCTGCGTTTTTGGCTGAGTGCGGAGCGGAAGTTTTAGTAACAGATTTAAAATCTAAGGCAGATTTAAAAACTTCTTTACTAAAACTCAAGAAATATAAAAATATTAAATACGTTCTAGGCGAACACAGACTCGAAGATTTTAAGAATAGAGATATGGTTCTGAAATTAGCAGGGGTGCCGCTTGATTCTATTTATATAAAAGAAGCAGAGAAAAATAATATTCCAGTGGAAATGAGTGCTACACTTTTTGCCAAGCTTTCTGGTGTGCCGATGGTAGCAGTGACCGGTACCCGAGGAAAAACTACTACTACTGTTATGATTGCGCATATTCTAAAAACTGGTGGTAATAAAGTAGTTCTGGGCGGTAATGTGCAAGGAGTTTCTAATTTGCAGTTATTAAAGTTCACCCCGCCTAGCTCAGGCGGGGCAAGGAAAAACAATATAGCTGTGTTTGAATTAGATTCATGGCAGTTGCAAGGTTTTGGCACAAGTCAGATTTCACCAGACGTTGCCGTATTTACGACATTCTTCCCGGACCATATGAAGTACTACGGTGATGATATGCAAAAGTATTTTGAAGATAAAGCGAATATTTTTAAATATCAAAAGAAAAATACCGATGTGTTGGTGGTGGGTGAGCAAGCGCTGCCTTTTGTGAAAAAATGGGGTGGTAAGACCAACAACGAAATACTAACTCCAAAAGCTGAACTGCCAAAAGATTGGAAACTAAAAATTCCTGGTGAGCATAATATATATGATGCAGCTTTGGCAGTTCAAGTAGCTCGAAGTATGGGTTTGAAAGATTTAGCTATCAAAAAAGGAGTAGAAAGCTTCAAAGGAGTTCCTGGAAGATTGGAATTGTTGAAGTCTGTAAAAGGTGTGAAATATTACAATGACACTACGGCTACTACACCTGAGGCAACTATTGCGGCCCTTAGAGCATTGGGCGAAGAGGGTGATATTATTTTAATATCTGGTGGTTCTGACAAGGGCCTCGACATGACTGCGCTTTTGCACGAGATACCTAAATACACTAAGGCAGTATTTTTACTTGCGGGCACAGGGACTGAAAAAATTAAACACGAATTACCAAATAGTGTAGAAGTGAAAGACTTAAAGAAGACAGTACTGCTCGCTAAAAAATTATCCTCAAAAGGCGACATTGTTTTACTTTCTCCCGCATTTGCGTCTTTCGGAATGTTTAAGAATGAATATGACAGAGGCGAGCAGTTTAATAAGATTGTTAAGGCCTTGAAATAAAATGACTAAATATATTTTAGGAGGAGGGTACACCCAAAAAACAGAGGATAGAGGTAGGGCTTTTTGTGAAGAACTTGTGAAAGATATTGAGTTGTACAGACCAGTAAAAATTCTAGATTGTATGTTTGCAAGACCGATGAATAGTTGGGACGAAAAACTAATTGAAGATAATCAAATGTTTTCAGAGTTTATAACCAATTTTGAGCTTATACTTGCAGACGTAGATAAATTCGAAGAACAAGCAAAAGATGCAGATGTCATATTTTTGCGAGGCGGAGAAACGGATGTTTTGATTGATTTACTGAAAAAGACTGGAGATTGGACGAAATATCTATATGGTAAAACTATTGCGGGAACTTCTGCCGGGGCGATGGCCATTGCCAAGTATAGTCACGCACTAGAGCAAGATAAACTTATGGAGGGCCTCGGCTTGCTACCAGTAAAAGTGATTGCACATTGGAAGACTGATATTTATGAAGTGGATTGGGACAGAGCTCTGAAGGAAATAAAAGACTATAAAGAAGATTTACCAGTATATACGCTTGCAGAAGGAGAATTTAAAGTGTTTAATGTTTAATATGAATTTAGATCTAAAACAAATTAAAAAAGTATTCTTTGTGGGTATAGGCGGTATTGGTATTTCTGCTATCGCGCGGATGATGTTTTTGGATGGTAAAGAAGTTTCGGGTTCAGATATGTCTGGTAGTAATGTCACAGAAGAATTAGAGAACTTGGGTATAAAAATTACTATCGGGCAAAGTTTTGAACTTGTACCTAATGATGTTGAACTTATCGTTTACACTATAGCTATTCCTCACTACGACCCAAAGCTTTTCAAGCAAATCACCGAGATGGGTGTCTTGTACAAGAGCTATCCTGAAATGCTCGGCATTGTGACTGCGAATAAATACACTATCGCCGTATCAGGGACACACGGCAAGACTACGACTACGGCAATGATTGCCAAAGTTTTGATCGATGCAGAAAAAGATCCTTCGGTAATTGTGGGCTCACTCCTCAAGGATTACAAATCAAACTTGATAGTAGGGAAGAGTGAATTTTTCGTAGTGGAGGCTTGTGAATATGAAAGATCATTCTTAAATGTGAAGCCGAAGATTTTAGTTATAACCAATGTAGAAGAAGATCATCTGGATTATTACAAAGATCTCGCAGATATTCAGAAAGCTTTTGGCGAGATGGTATCCCAAACTGAAAATTTTGTAGTTTATAATAGTAAAGACATGAATACTAGCGTACTAGTAAGCGAGTATCAGAAGAATGGTGGCAAGGTACAGGCCGTGGATTATAGTAAGTATTTAGACAAAGTTCCGGAGCTATCAGTTCCGGGTGCGCACAATCGCATAGATGCCGCGGCGGCGTATGCGGTGGCGGAAATTTTAGGGATAGATGAGGAAGTTACCCAAAAATCATTGAGTGAGTTTGGAGGCACATGGCGTCGGCTAGAGAAGAAGGGGGGCACAGCTGAAGGTGCTATAGTTTACGACGATTATGC
>CAYYKS010000019.1:0-8627 GCA_964469255.1 uncultured Candidatus Saccharibacteria bacterium
CATTTTTTACTCCTGAATTCTCTAATTTTTCTACTTCCTCTAATTCTATATTTTCAAATTTTACCAAGATTCCTTGGGCCAGTTTTGCTCCTTTCTCTACAGTGACAGGCTTATCAGTTATATTTTGGAATATTAGTAGTATCTCATTATCATCACCATTAAAAAATGGATCGATAACGCCAACGGAGTGGGGCATTACCAACCCTCGACGAGTCGGTGTAGTGCTTCGAGAAACAACGAGCAACATATACCCTTTGGGTATTTCCATCGCAACATTTGAAGGGATACCCTTGATCTCACCTGGTTCAATGGTCATTTCGCTTCGAGAAAAGAGATCAAGCCCCGCAGCGTTTTTATCATATTGGGGAAGGGGAATATCTTGATCGAATCTTTTAATTTTTAGCTTCATGTGGATTATCATAGCATATTTTTACATTTGCCTTATATGTAAAAAGTGGTAGTGTTTGTGTGGACGACCCTGTCCCTTTTCAAGGAGTGACCTCATGTCCCCAGACTCAAGTACCCCCACACCAGACCCTGGTCAAGAGCTCATGGATCAGTTGCATGATCCTTCGACCGTGCGACGGACTCCGCCACGAACGGAAAACAAGAGCGACGACCTGCCTTGCCAAATGTGTGGCTTCCGGCCAGTTCTCGTCGATGGTGATGGCGAGTGCTACACATGTCCGAATCCGCAATGCGGTTTTCGCGGAACCACCCACTAACTCGTACTTTTTTAGGAGGCCACCATGGCTCGTGATGACGACGACTTCACCTACGAAGAAGATCCTCTCGACTCTGAAACTGAGCCCGACTTCGAGGAAGATGACGATGTCGACGAGGATGAAGACGACGAGCTCGAATTCGAGGAAGACGATGAATATCCTGACGAAGACGAGGATGACGACATCGAATTCGAGGACGACACGGACCCTGACCTTCAGCGCGACGACCTCAGGGGAACCGGAATCGAGTTCGAAGACGAGCCGCTTCGTGAAGAACCCGATGGGTTCTGACCGACAAATCCGCCCCGTGTCCGTGAATCGCCCCGATTCCGGCCGGGGCGATTCTTTTTGTTTTTAATGATTCGAGTTATAATATAAAATACAATATGATTTCAACTTACGTTTATGCATTGCTCGCAGTAGTAGGGGTGAGCCTGGTTTCACTCATCGGCGTTTTTACGCTTTCGATCAAAGAGGAAGTGATGCGCAAATATGTGTTTCTTTTGGTTTCCTTGGCGGTGGGCGCACTTTTGGGAGATGCTTTTATACACCTCATTCCAGAAGCTTTTGAGATTGCTGAGAATCCTCTCAACGTCAGCCTGCTTATTATCGCTGGAATTTTAATATTTTTTGTTTTTGAAAAGTTTTTGCATTGGCACCACCATGGAGATGATGCCGAGGCAGACCATATCCATCCAGTAGGGAAGCTCGTGATTTTTTCCGACGCCGTACACAACTTTATCGATGGTGTCATTATCGGTATTAGTTTTATGGCGAGCGTTCCACTAGGAGTAGCTACCACCATCGCCATCATCCTTCACGAGATTCCGCAGGAAATAGGGGACTTTGCGGTTTTGTTGCACGCTGGCTACACCCGAGCTCGAGCTTTGATCTTAAACTTTTTGTCAGCCTTGGCAGCAATTTTAGGAACACTCTCAGCTTTTGCCCTTTCCCACTTTGGGTTAATGGGTGAAAATTTAATCAATAATGTTTTACCGCTTGCAGCTGGAGGATTCATCTATATCGCTGTGGCGGACCTTATACCCGAACTTCAAAAAACTAAAAGACTAAGTCATTCTATCTGGCAATTTATCTCCCTTATTTTAGGAGTAGTACTGATGGTAGGACTAGTGTTTTTGGAATAATTTATATTCCCACAACTCCAAACAGTTTACCGATACCAAAGGTTATGATCATAGCCAAAACTCCACCAGAGGTGACGCGGATTATCGCCTTTTTCATATTTGCTTCACCAGCATAAGCACTTAGCGCTCCTGTAAAAACTAGGGCGATGATGACCCCTAAGAAAGTCAGGTGGATGCGCCAAGCCACAGGGGACACGATGACCATAATTATAGGAATGATCGCTCCAGAAACAAAAGATATACCTGAGGCGTAAGCAGCATGCCATGGATCGGTCAATTCATCTGGATTTATACCTAGTTCGGCGTCGAGGTGGGCTGCAAAGGCATCACGAGCGGTGAGTTCTTTGGCTACAGTTTGCGCGGTAGAACTAGACAGGCCTTTGCTTTCATAAATTTTTGCGAGTTCTTCAAGTTCTTCTGCAGGGTAGTCTATAAGTTCTTGACGTTCTTTTTCAATTAGAGCTCTTTCGGTATCGCGTTGAGTGCTGACAGAAATATATTCTCCAGCCGCCATCGAAAGCGCACCAGCCACCATGCCCGCGACACCTGCAGTCAAAATAAAACCATCAGATGAAGATGCCCCGGCCACTCCGACGATGATGGAAGCAGTGGAAACTATGCCATCATTTGCACCGAGCACTGAAGCGCGGAGCCAGTTTAGTTTTTTACTAGTTGTATTGTTGTGTGGTTCAAAATTAGTTAATGATTCTGGAGCGGTGTTTAACATATGTGTATTGTACCACATATTTTTAGGGTTTTTTGGGCAGGTCTATATAGGAAAGGCCCGATTGACTTTTTGCGCTAAAAGAGATAGAACTAGACTAAGATTTTAGATTTTTTATTAAAGTCATTATAAACGTTATTATTAATGGGTTATTTAGAATATATATGAAAAAGTATCTATCGAAAGGTTTAGGTTTTCTAGTTTTGGGCTCATTATTATTTGGCGCAACTCCAGTATTGGCAGTTGGCGAAAACCCTACTACTAATCCAGTAGGTGTTGTAACTACAACTGATGCTACGTTAAATGGTACTAATGGAAGCTTTACTGCTGATGCAGGTACTGAAGCATTTTGGTACGGTACTACAGATCAAGGTGTGAATCCATTCGACCCTAATGTATTACCTTCAGGTTGGATAGGTGGAATTTATGCAGATACTTTCAATCCAACTCAAGATGCTCCAGGCGATATGTTTAGTAAAACTGTTACTGGCTTAACTCCTAATACTCGATACTATTACGTAGCATGGGTCAGTGTTGGTAGTGTTTGGTACCCTGGTGCACAAGAATCTTTTATGACTGCTGCAGTTGTTCCAGTGATACCCGCATGTGACAGCAGTACTTTTGATTCTTCTTCTGTGGGTTCTGTAAATGGTCAAGATGGTTGGAGCGTAACAGGTCCTTATGATCAAGCAGTAGTAGATAATACTTACGGTTTCACATCTTTTGGTTGTAAGTCTCTAAGAATTTCTAACTCAGTTGGCTCAGGTTCATTTGGAGATCAAACTTTCTCTCCTTCAAATTCTAATGAAACAGGTGAGACTTCAGCAGTAAGTGGAGTTTATTCAGGTGGAACACGCCAAAATCATTTTGAAGCAGAATTTGATATTGCTTCAACTTCTCCTAGTGAGCAATCTGGTTTAGTTTTATCTGTCTCTCCAGACCGAGGTGATGGTGCACGTATGAGCTACTTGCGGTTTGAAGATCGACCAGATGGTATTCACGTATTTTTCGTTGATGTAACTGATGCAGGCCCACTACCCACAACAGCTTCATTTGATGAGACAGAGCTTGTAACTCTGGATCGTGCTGATGCTCACAATATCAAATTCGTCGTGGATGTTTTTGATGGTCCTGCAAACGATGTAGTGGAAATTTATATTAATGGTAATTTAGAGATAACAGGTACTACTTGGGAAGATTATTATCGATATGATTCTGAACAAACAGGAAATGGAAACCAAGTTCCAACGATAGACTCTCTAATCTTCAGAGTAAGAGACACAGCTTCAACTTCAGGAAATGGTTTTCTGTTTGATAACTTTGAAACAGAATCTTCAATTGTTTTGATTCCTCAAACTATTACATTTGACCCTCTTACTCCTACTACCAAGACTTATGGCGATGCCGACTTTACAGTAACTGCAATAGGTGGTGCTTCAGGAAATCCTGTAACATTTAGTACAACATCCGCAGCATGTTCTGTAACTCCGTCTGTTCCTAATACTGCAACAGTACACATAATCAAAGCAGGTTCTTGTGTCATTGATGCTGACCAAGCGGCTGGAGGTGTATATAGTGCAGCAATACAAACTCCAACTACTGTCACAGTTAATCCTGTAGCTCTTACAGTTACTGCTTCTACCGATATAAAACTTTATGATGGTACAAATAGTTCTGTCGGAATGCCTGTCCTTACTTCTGGGGCTCTAGTCCCAGGAGACACTGTTACTTGGACTCAAACATTCGATACTAAGAACGTCGGTACAGGAAAGACTCTTACACCAGCTGGAACAGTAAACGATGGAAATAGTGGAGCAAACTACAATGTTACTTTTGTGAATGACACAACTGGTGTAATCACTGCAATTCCACTAACTGTTACTTCTGTATTTAATTCAAAAGTATACGATGGTACTACAAGTTCAGTAGCAGTACCTGCTGTTACCGGTACTATCGCATCAGGCGATACTGTTGCTTTCATTCAAACATATAACACACCAAGTATTGGTGGTGGGAAACTTCTAACTTCATCTGGAGTGGTTAATGATGGAAATGCAGGATTGAACTACACTTACACTTTTGTACCCCAGACTTTTGGAGTTGTTACTGCTAAGGAGTTAACTATCAGTGGTCTTTCAGCAGCCAATAAACAGTATGATACAAACACAAGTGTGGTTATTTCTGGACTCTTATCTCTAGATGGAGTTGTTGGTTTTGAAGATGTACAAATCGTTGGAAGTCCTGTGGGAACTTTTGTTGACGAAAATGTTGGACCAGCTAAAAACGTTGCAGTAACTGGTTTAACATTATCTGGAACTGCTACTGGTAACTATACATTGACTTTACCTACTTTAACCGCTGATATCACCACAGCTCCACTTACTATAACTGCGCAAACACATAGTAAAATATACGATGGTAATACTTCAGCTTCTGCTGTACCAGTAGTTTCTGGACTTCTTAGTGGAGATACTGCAACAGGCTTAGTTGAAACTTATGACACTAAAGATGTGGATACAGGTAAGACACTTGCTGTTTCAGCGTACACAATCAACGATGGAAATAGTGGAAATAATTATTCTGTAAGTTTAGTGGACGACACAACAGGAGTAATTACAGAACGAGCTCTAATAGTCTCTGCTACTGGAATAGATAAAGTTTATGACGGAAACACAACAGCTACAGTAACTCTAGGAGATAACCGCGTAGCTGGAGATACCCTAACAACTTCTTACACTACTGCTTCATTCGCAGACAAGAATGTTGGTGTAGGTAAGCTAGTCTCAGTATCAGGTATCTCAATTTCTGGTGCTGATGCAGATAATTACACTTTCAACACTACTGCTTCTACTACTGCAAACATCACTGCAAGGCCACTTGCAGTTACAGCTAATGCATCTGACAAATTTTATGACGCTACAACAGGTGCGACAGTAATATTTTCTGATGATCGAGTCGCCCTAGATGACATAACAGTTTCTGGTGTTGCAAACTTCTCTGATAAGAACGTAGACAACAACAAGACCGTAAATGTAACTGGTATTTCTATATCAGGAACTGATGCAGGAAATTATACACACAACACAACTACTACAGATACTGCTAATATTACTCCAGTTGCACTTCTAGTTTCTGCTTCTGCGCAAAATAAACAAGTAGATGGTAATACAACAGCAACTGTGACTCTGTCTAACGATGCATTCTTAGGTGACGTTGTAACTCAAACTTATACTACTGCTGATTTCTCTGATGCCCTAATTGGTGTAGGCAAGACAGTTACAGTTCTAGGAATTGCAACAGCTGGTGCTGATGCAGGAAATTATTCACCATATAATACAGCTGCAACTTCAACAGCGGATATTACAGAACAACCATCAAGTGGTAGTAGTGGGGGTAGTAGAGCTCGACCTCGAACTGTAACAGGAACTACTGGAACAGTTTTGGGTGCTGAGAAATTCAATTTCACTCTAAACATGAAGCAAGGTTCTGTTGGAAACGAAGTAATGGAACTTCAGAAATTCTTGAACAATGCTGGTTTTGGAACTCTTGTAGTCGATGGTAAATTCGGCCCGATGACTCGTGCAGCGGTAGTAAAATTCCAACTAGCAAACGGACTAGTAGGTGACGGCATAGTAGGACCTCTAACTCGTGCAGTTTTAAACAAGTAATATAAATACTTACTGATAAAAAGCCCCATGAAATTGGGGCTTTTTATGTTGTGATACAATAAACACATATGAAAAAAATAATTATTTTGGCATTGATAGTATTTGTAGTGTTGAGTGCAAAAGCATTTAAAGATAAAAAAGAAGTAGTGGAAGTTCCAAATGAAAATGTTCCTACTGAAAGTAATAATAATGCAGGAGAAAATATAGCCGAAAATCCGGAAGGCGAAGCGGATCCAGCTAGGATGAAACTCGACATGACTACATGGAATTGGGAGAAAACAATTTACAGCGATGGAAAAATTGTTAAGCCAAATGTTCCGAAAAAATTCACTTTGTCTTTTAATACCAAAGATAAAACTTTTTCGGCGAGCACGGATTGTAATGGGGTAGGTGGAGAATATGTTGTGGCAGGAGATAGAATAACTTTTGATAAAATGATGTCTACACTCATGTACTGTGAAGGTTCTCAAGAATCTGAATTCTCAAAAATGCTCACTAATACTGATGGATTTCTATTTACTTCAAAAGGGGAACTGGTGCTGACTCTAAAATACGACAGCGGGTCAGTTTATTTTAGGTAGACTTTTTTAGATTTTTTGATAAAATTACCATATATGGATAAATTAAAATTTGGATTATTTTCAATTGTTGTTTTGGGAACATTAGGACTTTTCTGGTATTGGTCTGTATCTACTATCGAATCTGGCTCTGAACATACGGCTAGAGAAAAAGTATTATTACTCGAACAAGAAAATGAAACTCTCAAAGGGCAAGTAAAAGAACTTAGCAGTAAATTAGCCGCTGCGACTCCTGCTGAAACCACCAAAGAACCCGTCAAAGAAGATCCAAAGCCAGCAACTACCACTACTACAACTTCTGCTGACAAAGATCAAACACTGATCAATGAATTGCAAAAACTTATTGATGACAAAGTAAATATGAAGCAAGGTTCTACTGGGTCACGAGTGGGCACAGTGCAAAAGTTTTTGAATCGTTATAACAACACTACTACCAAGATAGACAATGATTACGGTCCAGGTATGGTCAAGCTAGTGACCGCCTTTCAAAAAGCTCAAGGCTTGAGTGCTGACGGGGAAGCTGGTGCAACGACATTTTCCAAGATGATCAGCTGGTTAAAATCCAACTAGTTTTTTTCCTGGTAATATAGTAATATATAAACATATGGCAAAACGAGGAACAACATTGAGTCAAAGACCAAAGTCACGACGCTCACATAAAACCAAGAAGCGTCTGGTGGCGAAGCACGCTTTGCTCGCAAAAAGAAAGAAATAAAAAACGGCCCATGTGGGCCGTTTTTTTGTTTAGCATAGTTCCGCTAGTTAAAAGAAAGCCAGTATCAATGCAGGGGACTTTATAGAGAATAGAAATGCTCCAGTGAGTACTATGAGTAGTACCCCCATGAGCAGGTGCTTGTAGTGGTGTTTTTGGTATTCCTTGGACAGAACCAAAAGTATAGACAATAACGCAAATCCAACAATAGTTCCATAAATAGCCTTGATCGTGTTTGTAGGGTTTACAGCTAGGCGTTGATACCAGGTGGAATATTTGTCAGTTACAATTTTTGGAGCTTCTGCTGTCTTTACGGTGGTGGAACTATTGCTGGTATTTTCTACCGCGATAAACTTTTCTTTACTTTTGTCGGCTTGCTCGATTATGCGGATGGTTTCTGTAGTAGGCTTGGTCGGCTGTACATTTGTTTGTGCAGAAGCACCTGCAATTTCTGGTTGAGTATTATTATTTGCCGGTACTGTTTGGGGGGCGTTACCAGCGTTATCAATAGTCGGAGTATTGTTTGCCGCAAGCGCTGTCTTGGTAGGCTTACCGAAAAATTCTACGACAAAGGTAGTTTGACGCCCTTCGTAAACACCATCAACAGCACTTATGCCTATTTCTGTATAGTTTTGATTCAATACATTGGCGCGGTGAGTGGGCGAGTTGAGCCAGGCTTCTTGTACATCCTTCGATTCAGTAAAGTCCAGAGCCAAATTCTCTCCAGCGTAAATAAAATCATATTTAGCCTGATCGAACCAGTACCATGGAGAAATCCCCCTAGGGCTAGTGTGAGCAAAATAACTATTTGAGAGCATGTCTTCTGCTTTCATACTGGCCGCTCTTTCTAGAGTCGGATTCCAGGCCAGCTTGGAAAGTCCGTCTTCGGCGCGGTCCTGATTTGTCATGTCTGCGAGAACGGCCGGATAAATAGCACCTGTTAGGTTTAGTCCGTTAATGATTTTAAAATTGTTTTGGTTTACAAAAAATAGCAGAACCACTAACACTGAAAGCGCGCCCACAAATTCCTTCCGCAAGAGGTGAGGAATATTTTTATGCTTTTCGTGGGGCACCA
>CAYYKS010000020.1:0-8477 GCA_964469255.1 uncultured Candidatus Saccharibacteria bacterium
TCACTTGTATCTTTTACTTCATAGCCTAGATTATTTATTTTTTTGCGAAGCTCGTCTGATTTTGCAAAATCTTTATTGTCTCGGGCTTGTTGTCTTTCAGAAACTAATTTCGAAACTTCTTCATTGATAATAATTTCTTTAATCTTCTTTAAGTCTTTGAAACCTAAACCTAGAACTTTATCAAAATCTAAAATAGTGGCTTTTTTATCCGCGTCAGACATGTTGCCATCTTTTATCACATCCCAGAGCAATGCTATAGCTTGAGGGGTATTCAGGTCGTCTGTGACGAACTCGGCAAACTTTTGCTGGTAAACTTCGTGTACTTGGCCCACTTCGCTACCAAGGCTTAAATAAAGGCCGTAAAGGCGTTTTAAGGCCGTTTCTGCACCTTCTAGGGCATCCCACACAAAGTTTACACGGGTTCGATAATTGGCCATTAAAAGCCAAAAACGGTAGGCGATAGGGGAAATTCCTCGGTCAGTAATATCTCGAAGAGTGAAAAAGTTGTTAGCAGATTTGGCCATCTTTTTTTGATCTACTAGCACCCATTCATTGTGCATCCAGTATTTTACAAATTGTTTGTGCGTCGCACCTTCTGACTGTGCTATTTCATTTTCATGGTGTGGAAAAATATTATCGACTCCTCCAGTGTGGATGTCGAGTTCTTCACCCAAGTTTGTCATAGACATCGCCGAACATTCTATGTGCCAACCAGGACGCCCACGTCCAAATTCGGTGTCCCAAAAAACTTCGCCATCTTTTTCGTCCCAAGCTTTCCATAGAGCAAAGTCTTGTGCGTTTTCTTTATCGTATTCGTCCGAGATTATTCGGCCGGAGGCGTTATCTTTTTGTTTTTCGAGTACCATACCAGAGAGCTTGCCATAATTTGGGAATTTTCTGATATCAAAATATATGGATCCGTCTTCGCTTTTGTAAGCTAATCGGTTCGCAATTAATTTTTTAATTATCTCAACCATTTCATCCACATAGTCTGTGGCCTTGGTAAATTTGGTAGGAGGTAGGATATTTAATGATTTGATATCTTTGAAAAATTCTTCTGTATAAAATTCTGTGAATTCTTTAAGAGTCTTCTTTTCTTTCTGAGAATTGTGAATAGTTTTATCATCTACATCAGTTAGGTTCATGATGTGATTTACTTTATAGTCGCTATATTCTAAAACTCTTTTTAGAGTGTCAGCAAAAACATAAGCACGATAATTCCCAATGTGCGGATAATTGTAAACAGTAGGCCCGCAACTATACATGCGAACTTCTTTGCCGCCTATAGCTTTAAATTCTTCCTTCTCTTTCGAGAGAGTGTTATACAGGTGTACTTTGTGCATTTTGTTTAAACTCGTGTCGGTAGATAGAAATCAAAGTGTAAAGTAGGCTGATGGTCAGTGGCCCGATTAAAATCCCGATTGGACCCAAAAGTGAAACTCCGCCGAGTACCGCAAAGAGAATAAGGAGTGGGGATACGTTTGTGCTTTTGCCGATAATCATCGGAGACAATAAATTGTCGATCATGCCCACCATCACTGATGACCAAATGGCGAGGCCAATAGCTCCTGATGTTGACCCTGTAGCTAACAAGAATAAAACTGCCGGTACAGAAACTAGCGCAGTGCCGATAGTCGGAATGAGTGAAGTGATAGCAGCTACGACTCCCCAAACAGCTGAGTTCGGAACTCCAAAAATCCACAGACCAAATCCGAGCAATACTCCTTGAATACAAGAAATGAGTAGGTTGCCGAGGACGACACTCTTGATAGCAGTTTCTAGTCGGTCGATTATTTTTTTATCATCTGCATCACCGAGCGGAGAAAGTACAATGATGGCTTTCTTCCAGTGCGAACCGTCGCGCAAGAAGTAAAAGATAATGAGAAGCATTAAAATAAATGAGAAAAATGCTGAAGCGGTGGTGGTGAAAATATTTGCAATATTTCCAGATACATATGACACAAACTCAGCAGACTTTTCATGAACATCAAAGTCTACTCCAGCTGGTAATACACCGTTTATGCCGTCGTTTATAGTGTCGAGTAGTGGGGTAGAATTCTTGTCGCTCACTACGCTCTGATACACGTCCTTACTTTGTTTGAATACTAAAGCTCCGATACCTAACAGCGGGCCACAGAGTACAACTGTGAAAAGTAGCACGATCAAAAGAGAGGACAATCCTCCAGAAACCTTTCTGTCAGTGAGCCAGCGGTGCATCGGGTGTAGGACTACCGAAAATGAAATACCCAGCACGATGACTGCCCAAAATGGCTGGAGTATGAAGAAGCTAAAAATAAAGGTTGCTAGTAATAGTCCGAAAAAGAAGTACCTTTCAATAATTTTTGAATTCATAGGGAAAGTATAGCAGAGCCTTGCCTTTTTGCCAAAATTCATATATTATGTCTTTTATGGAATTTGCAGTAATACAAACAGGTGGCAAGCAATACAAAGTCTCTGCAGGGGACGTGCTTAATATTGAGAAAATCAAAGGCGAATACGCGAAAGGTGACAAGCTCTCTTTCGACCAAGTTTTGATGGTCTCAAGCGATAAGGATACAACTATCGGAACTCCTACTATTTCAGGAGCAACAGTTTCTGCTGAAATCGTAGAAATCGGCCGAGCTCGAAAAATCTTGGTTGTAAAATACAAGCAAAAATCTCGCTACCTACGCCGCAACGGCCACCGCCAACCTTTCTTTAAGGTAAAAATAACTGGAATTAAATAATTAAAATAAAAAGTCCCCGTAAAAGGGGATTTTTTATTGCCTATTCTTTAAAGCATTCTTGAGAGTGTCGTTGTCAGAATACTCGAGCTCGGTGCCGGTGGAAAGGCCTTTGCCGAGGGAGGATATTTTTACCTTTTGTTTTTCGGCAACTTCTTTTAATTGTTCCCGAACGTATTGATCAGTATGGTCGCCTTGTGGACTCAAAGAAAAGGCGAGTATGACCTCTTTGATTTCTGTATTTGCTGATATGGATTTTTTGAGTTCTTCAATGCGCACTCGGCTTTTGGTAGTTTTTTCGACAATAGGTACAAGTCCGCCGAGAATAAAATATTTACCATTGTAAGTTCTGCTTTTTCGTACAGACTCGAAATCAGAATCTTTTTCGACAACCATAAGAAGGGAATGATCGGTGTTTTGGTTTGAGCAGATATCACACACATTACTTTGACTACCTTGAACCAAGAAAAATCGAAAGCATTCTTTGCATTGAGTGACTTCTTTTTTAAGTTCGAGAATCATCTTGGAAAGATTTTCATTGTAGCTACCATTGCGAGACATCAAAAAATACACAAAGCGTCTGGCTTGCCTTTCACCAATGCCAGGGAATTCTTTGAAGATTTCAGTTAGTCTGTCTATTATGTCCATCTTTGTTTTTTATTTAAAACTCATCCAATCCATCACTTACTTTACGAGGAGCGAAATCACTCAAATTACTCTTTTCTAGGTTTAAGAATGTTGTAGTCTTTTCATCGAAGTATAGGTCCACTTTTCCGACTGGACCATTTCTGTGTTTTTCGATAAGAATCTCGGCGATGTTTGTCTTTTCAGATTCATCTTTACCTTTGTCTTCACGGTGGATGAACATAACCACGTCGGCATCTTGTTCGATGGATCCAGAGTCACGAAGGTCGGATAGGCGAGGTTTACCTCCACGGGATTCTACGGCACGAGAAAGCTGAGAAAGAGCAAGCACAGGGACATCCAGTTCTTTGGCTAAACCTTTGAGCGAACGGGAGATTTCGGTGACTTGGTTTACCATAGAATCGTGAGACTTGGAAGTAGTCATAAGTTGTAGGTAGTCTACCACAATCAAATCCAAACTTTTCTCGGCTTTGATACGACGAGCAAGAGATTTCATTCTGACAATAGAGTTACCAGCAGTGTCATCGATGAATATTTTTGCTTTAGCGAGCTTGCCAAGTGAATCACGGAGCTGAGAAAATTCTCGATCAGAAGAAAGATTCCCAGTGCGAAGGTTCCAAGCGTTGACTCTACTTTCTGCAGAAAGCATTCGGTCTACAAGTTGTTGTGAAGACATTTCCAGTGAAAATATAAGAATTGATTTTTCGTGCACGACTCCGGCCATGCGAGCCATGTCTAGCGCAAGAGTAGTCTTACCCATAGAAGGGCGAGCGGCGAGAATGATCAGGTCTGAAGGTTGCAAACCAGAAAGCATGGTGTCCAAATCTTTAAATCCAGTAGGGAGTCCGCGTAGTGCGCCTTTGTTTTCGTGAAGTTTTTCTAGGCGTTCATATGCCTCAGGCAGAGCGTCTTTCAAGTTTACATATTTTTGATTCTTCGGAGAGGACACTACTTGGAAGATTTTCTTTTCTGCCATATCTAAAATGTCATCCATGTGGTCATCGCCTTCTTCAAAAGCAATTTCGGAAACATAGTCCGCAGCCTCGATCAGACTTCGCAGTACATATTTCTTTTGCACTATATCCGCATAATGTTTTACGTTGGTAGAAGAGGGAACTGTGTTTACTATATCAGCCAGATATTTATTTCCACCTACTTGCTCTAGGGATTTTTTTTCTGAAAGCCTAGTAGAAAGTGAAAGCATATCGATGGGCTCGTTTTTAGAAGCGAGCTCGAGCATGGAGTTAAAAATCATCTTATGCTTTTCAACATAAAAAGACTCTGGAGTCAGAGTGTCTTCTACTTCATGCATCGCATCTTTGCGGAGCATTATGGAGCCTAGAACTGCTTGCTCAGAATCTATACTTTGTGGAGGGATTCGAATATTGTTTTTGCCATGTTGTCCTTGTGCTCGGTTTTGCATGGACTCATTCTAGCACAATGAAAAGTTTGAGAAAGTGCCCAGGTGCGCCAATCTGTGGTTAACGTGTGGAGAAAAAATATAGCGAATATGATAATATATGGCTATGTCAAAAAAGGTATTATTGTCAGGGATTCAACCTTCAGGTAAGGCCCATATTGGTAATTATTTCGGAGCTTTAAAACAATGGGTAGATTTACAGGATTCTCATGAATGCTTCATTATGATTGCGGATTATCATGCCTTGCATACTCTACGGAACCCTGTCGACATGTCAGAGAATATAAAGAATGTACTTCTAGATTTTCTAGCTATCGGCCTTGATCCTAAAAAAGTAACTCTTTTCAAGCAGTCTGATATATCTCCGCATGCTGAGCTTGCTTGGATTTTTGAGACTTTGACCACTATGCCTTACCTTATGCGTGCTCATGCTTACAAGGACGCGGAAGCTAAAAATAAAGAGATAAATGTAGGTACATTTAATTACCCAATGCTTCAAGCTGCGGATATTTTGCTTTACAGTCCTGATATAGTTCCGGTGGGTGCTGATCAAAGACAACATGTAGAAATCTCTAG
Organism: uncultured Candidatus Saccharibacteria bacterium; assembly: GCA_964469255.1. Lineage (GTDB taxonomy): Bacteria > Patescibacteriota > Minisyncoccia > Phycocordibacterales > UBA9973 > UBA9973. Next base: position 5,365 of record CAYYKS010000020.1, read on the forward strand.
AGACACTGCAGAAAAATTTAACAATACTTATGGAGAAATATTTAAAATTCCAAAAGAAATGATAGTGGAAGCTGTGGAAGTAGTTCCAGGTACTGATGGACGCAAGATGAGTAAGAGCTATGGGAACACCATTCCTCTTTTTGCTGAGTATGAAGAAATCAAAAAGGCAGTGATGAGTATAGTTACTGACTCAAGTGGCGAACTTCCTCAAAACGTTTTCGCTATACATAAACTTTTTCGATCTGAAGATGAATTAAAGAAAATATACGAAGAAAAAGCAGGAAAGTATAAAGAATTAAAAGAGCTTTTGATAGAAGACCTAGAAAAATTCATCGCTCCTCTGCGTGAACGCCGAAAAGAATTTGAAAATGACCTGCCAAAAGCTCTGGCCATACTGAAGGCCGGAGGCGAGAAAGCCAAAAAAGTCGCCGGAGCCAAAATGACTGAAGTCCGCAAGAAGATAGGGGTGGATGTATACTGAGATTGCAAACAAATAACTAATGTGTAATGATATAAATATGTTTACAAAGGCAACAAATTCATACCGACATAACTGGTTCTTTAAAAGAGAGCTGGTGGCTTTTGTATTCTAGATTTACCTTAGAAATACTAAACGAAACTGGCTCTGAGCAAACCCTCAGGGCCTTTTTCTTTATAATTATGAAAATAATATTTGATTACAATAGAACAATATTTGATCCAGAAAAACAGGAACTTTATCCTGGGGTTTTTGATTTAATAAATGAATTGGTTATAAGTCATGAGCTTTTTCTAGTAAGCAAGGACGAGCCAGGTAGAAAGGATGTACTAAGTAGTCTGGGGATAGATAAACACTTTAAGAAAATAGTTTTTACGAAAGATAAATCAGTAAGTCTTTTTCAGCAAATTGTGGATGATGCAAAAAATGTTCTAGTAGTGGGTGATAGAGTGCAAGGTGAAATAAGTGTAGGCAATCAACTAAACTATGAAACTGTCTGGGTTCGTCAAGGTATTTTTGGGAATCAAGAACCTGAAAGTGAAATTCAAATTCCTAATCATGTAATAAATAATATTGCAGAATTAGCGAGGGTAATAAAACTGTATGAATAATAAAATAATAAAACTAAATTATTACTGGCATTTCTTTAACTCTAAAAATATTTGGAGGTTGTTGAATGTGCTTTTAATTCCTTAAGAACATATACACCAGCCTCAGAATTGTCTGAGGTGTGGATTTGTTCTACAAAACTAAATAGAGGAAAACTAAAATGACTAACGCAAATTACGTTACACTCCAGGGTGTGGTTGCCGAATCGGGCCTGTGGAAGGGTTTTCAGAGAGACACACACAAGTTTCTCCTTTCTCCTTCGGTGTTCGAACTCAGCAAGTCACGTAAGCAAGAGCTCGACAAGCTCGCTCACGCCTTCGCAGATTGCATGCTCGGCTTGTCGCACATCTCCGTCATCGCTTTCGATGGCAAACTGAATTACCAAGGTGCGTGGCTTCTGGCTCGGCGGGTGTTTGCGACAGGGGTCCCGAAAATCTACCAAGAGCTCCAGGGAATGAATACCAAACACATTCCCAAAATGCTCAAGGTGGACATGATGATCGACTCGACCGGACGTCTTCGCGTTGCCGAGATCGATGGTCACAACAAGCATGGTGTGGGATATTCCACTCTGTGCTCTCGCTTCCGAAAGGCCATGCAACCCGGCGCAGAAGTTTTGCCGGGCTTTGTGCAAACAATCTCGGAAGAAGTGACACAGCAGGGACGTACTGAGGTCAAACTCTTCTACGCAGACCAAGAGCGGTTCTACCTGCCCGAGTTCCAGATCGCCGCACAAGAATTCGCAAAGCATGGCATCACTTGCCATGTCGTGTCAGAGATGGATGCAACCGAAGAGTTTCTTTCTGAGGGGCTCTTCCTCGACCTTCCGTTCCTGTACAAGCGTCGAGAGCTTTACCAGGCCATCATCCCCGCGTACAAAAGAGGGGAGGTGTCTTTCATGATCTCCCCCAAGCCCTTCTTCGGAGCCAAGGGGGTGATGTCACTTCTTCGAAATGACGGAGAAGATCAAGAGCTCGAAGCCTTGCTTCGGTCCTTCATCAAGAGGGGGTCTCTGGATTTGGTGCGTAGCTATATTCCCGAGACTTTCTTGGTCGGGAAGCAGGCTACTCGCATCAAGGAGGTGAGTGAGCGTATTCGTTCCAAGCGCTACGTTTTGAAGGAGTCCATTTCGAGTGGAATGAAGGGGGTTTTCTTCTCCGATGAAGCAGACTTCCAATCCGCTCTCATTCGGGCTGACTCCTCAAACATGAACTGGGTGCTCCAGGAGCAAGTGGAGAATCAGTCACAGACATTCTCGTCCTTCATCGAAGATGGTAAGGGGGGAACAGTGATGAAAACCGAAGATGGTTGGTACATGCGAGTCATCGCGCAGTTTGTGGGGCGCAACCTCGCCGACGTCATCATTACCGCTCGTAAGGATCGGGCTGTGCACGGCGGGAAGGATTGTATCCAGCTCGGATCGGTTCTTGTCGATTAGTTTTCCAAAGCGACTCAGCGCCTTCTGAGTAAGCCCGAAGGTGCTGGTACCTATCAAATAGCAACGTCCGAAAGGAGAAAACGTTGCTATTTTAATTTCTTGCAGCGCGGTCGCCATTTTCTTTTGTTTATGTTAAAATATTTTCACTATGAAAGGTAGAATTTATATAAAAGATTTGGCGGAAAATGTGGGTAAGGAAGTCATTATCGCTGGTTGGGTAGACGTACGTCGTGATCAAGGTAAAATGGTTTTCTTTGACATGCGAGATATGACAGGAAAAGTGCAATGCGTGACTTTGCCAATGCATGAAAATGCTATCACTAAAGCAAAAGAGATTCGCCCAGAATGGGTATTAAAAGTTACTGGTCTGACAAAACCTCGAACTGATAAAAATGCCGCAGCGGGCGGAGGAGTAGAAATTGAAGTTACTAATATTGAAGTAATAAATAAAGCAGAAACTCCAAATTTTGATGTTACGACCGACGGACACGAAGTGGGTGAAGAACATAGATTAAAATATCGATATCTAGACTTGCGCCGATCTCGAATGCAGAAAAATATTCGCAATCGTCATAAGGTTGTAAAATT
>CAYYKS010000021.1:0-8349 GCA_964469255.1 uncultured Candidatus Saccharibacteria bacterium
AATGCCCCAAAAGATACTGAGGCTTTTGAAATTTGGAAACAATATGTTCCAGAACACAGAATTTATTTCATGGGTGCAAAGTCTAATTGGTGGAGTGTGGGCGAGAATGGTCCATGTGGTCCAGATACCGAGATGTTTTATGATGTTACTGAAAAAGGTCTGGGCGATTTGACTAAAGAAGAATACCTAGCGGCTGATGAAAGACAAGAAGTCGTAGAAATCTGGAACGACGTTTTTATGCAGTATGTAAAGAAAGACGGGAAAATAGTTGGTAAATTGCCTTCACAAAATGTAGACACTGGATCAGGGCTCGAAAGAATAGTGATGGCTGTACAAGGTAAGAACAATATTTTCGACACTGATTTATTTAATGGAGAGAAAACAAAAGAAGAAAGAATCGTTGCCGATCATGTACGCACTGCTCTGTTTATGATTTCCGATGGAGTAATTCCTTCAAATGTAGGCAGAGGTTATGTGTTACGTAGATTGATTCGCCGAGCAGTACGTTTTGCAAAGACTCCGCTTTCGGATTTTATAGAGCGATATAAAAAAATATACAAAGGTGTGTATGTGTTAGATGACAATGGAGAAATTGCAAAAGAAGAAGCTAAGTTTAGAGAAACTCTAGAGCGTGGTTTGAAAGAATTCGAAAAGGGAATCGATCCTTTTGTTCTGGCGACTACTTATGGCTTCCCGATAGAATTGACCCAAGAGTTAGCCAAAGAAAAAGGTCAGACTATTGATCTAGAAGATTTTAATAAAAAGATGGCCGAGCACCAGAAGCTTTCGCAAACAGCTTCGGCGGGAATGTTTAAGGGGGGGTTGGCGAATCATAATGAAAAAACTATACGGCTTCACACTGCGCACCACTTACTATTAGCAGCGCTTCAAGAAGTCGTGGGTAAAGAGGTGAAGCAAAGAGGAAGTAATATTACTGAGGAAAGACTACGCATAGATTTCCTTTGCGACCACAAGCTTACCGATGAAGAAAAACAAAAAGTAGAAGCTTGGGTAAATGAAAAGATAGAGGCCAAGCTTGATGTTGTCCGCCGTGAGATGCCTTTGGCTGAAGCACAAGCTATAGGGGCTGAAATGGAATTCGGAGCAAAGTATCCGGAAATAGTTTCAGTTTACTTTATCGAAGATAAAGCTTCTGTGCCAGTATCCAAGGAATTCTGTGGTGGACCTCACGTAAAAAACACTAGTGAACTTTCAAAATTTAAAATCCAAAAAGAAGAAGCAGTTTCCCAAGGTGTACGTCGCATAAAAGCAGTTCTATTGTGATATAATTAATCCATGTTTGGAATATTTGGCCAAAAAGAAAAACAAGACCTAGTGTTGGTTTTTGATGTTCGATCTTCATCTGTCGGCGCGTCACTTTTCAAAGCGCAAAAATCTGGTGTTCCAAAAATTCTTATGTCGGTGCGTGAGCCTGTGCTTCAGAGTGAAACGGTAAATGTCGACAAGTTTTTATTCTCCACCATCAAGGCGCTCGATGTAGTAGCCGGCCAGGCTTTCAAAGCAGGTTTTGGAGTGCCGAAAAATATTTACTGTGTTTTAGCTTCACCTTGGTATATATCTGAGACTCGTATCATCACCCTCAAGAAGGACAAGCCTTTTCTTTTTACTTTGGCCATGGCAGACGAGCTTATCAAAAAAGAAACGGAAACTTTCAAAGCCGAACATCTAGAAAAATATGTAAAAGCTAAACAAGAAATCCGAGTAGTAGAACTAAAAACTATCAAGACCATTCTAAATGGATATGAGACAAAGAATCCTATAAATCAGAGCGTTCAAGACGTAGAAATGACCTTGTTCCTGTCCATGACTCCCGAGCAAGTACTCACAAGCTTTGAAGAAGTGATAAATAAATATTTTCATCACAAGGTCATCAAGTTTTCTTCTTTTACTATGGCCTCTTTTGCAGTCATGCACAACCTGTTTTCAGATCAGCCAAATTTTTTACTTATAGATATCGGCGGGGAAGTGACAGATATTTCTATGATAAAGCGCAATGTCTTTACCGAATCTATATCTTTCCCACTCGGTCGGCATTTTATAGTGCGTGGTATTTGTGAAGCTGTATCATGCACTCCCGCAGAGGCCGAATCCTACATAGCCCTCATAAATGCTGGCCATGCAGATGAGGCCACTCTGAAAAAGCTCGGAACTATTGTGGATCAATTAAAAACCGAGTGGCTCAAGAGTTTTCAAGAATCATTGGCAAATTTATCTCACGATATTTCCGTGCCTTACACAATATACTTGTCTGCTGATGCTGATTTTACAACCTTTTTTGGCAAAATTATCGAAGCGGAGCAATTCAATCAGTACACTCTTACAGAATCCAAATTCAATATTATATTTATGGATGCCGAGACCTTGCACGGCAGTGTAGAATTCGAAAAGGATTCAGCGCGGGACCCATTTGTCATGATTGACGCAGCTTATGTCAACCACTTTTTAATTTACGGAGATACACCAGGTAAGGTATAATACATATATGCCAAAGAGTATATTCCAAGACATGGTAAAGATAAATAGTTCTCGCAAGCCCGAGCAAATAAATCAGCCCACAAAGAGGGCAGTCAGGAAGCCTGTCTCAGAAGTATATGACTCAGTAGAAGAGAATGAAGCCCCAAGAATTTCTAAAGTTCGAGAGAGAATATATCTAAATGAAAATGCTCGACCTCCAAAAAATAGATCTTTGTGGATAGTGGCTGGTGTTGCTGTCGTATTTTTTATTTTTTCTTTGTCTTATTTTTTCGCTCGAGCAGAAGTGACCATTGATCCGAAAATAAAGGATTTTACCGTCAATTTAAATTTATCAGCAGATCAAGATGGCGGTGCTGAAAGCTTGCCATATGACATTATTTCTATATCTGGGGATGTTTCCAAGACAGTGACCGCAAGCGATGAAAAAGAAGTAGCCGAGAACGCTACAGGTGCTGTGATTTTATATAACAATTTCAGTACTGCATCGCAGAAGCTCGATGTAGACACTAGACTCGAAGGATCAAATGGCAAGATGTATAAAACCAAAAAGGCCGTGGTAATACCGGGCATGGTAGGCTCTACCCCAGGCTCTATCGAAGTCTCTGTGTATGCCGCAGAAGCGGGCGTTGCTTCAAATAGTGAACCGCTTGATTTTAAAATTTTTGGATTCAAAGGCGGACCAAAATATGAAAAGTTTTACGGTAGATCAAAGGGAAATTTGACTGGCGGATTCAAGGGCCTTTCCCGTGTAGTCACTGAGTCAGATAAAGCCAAGGCCCTGGAGGAGCTCACGGTAACCCTCCGAGAAAAACTCATCCAAAAGGCTACTGACCAAATACCTGCAGGCTTTGTATTATTAAAGGATGCAGTCACTTTAGATATTGATGAAGATGTTAGTGTTCCAGTTTCATCACAAGGTAACAGTTTGCCACTCTCACTCTCAGGTACTTTGCACGGGGTTCTGTTTGAAGAAAAGAAGCTTTCAAATGCTGTGGCTGAAAAAGTGGTGAGTGACTTTGATAATGCTGATGTCTATATATCAAATATAAATGACCTCAAATTCAAACTAACTGAAAGTTCAGTGGTGCTTTCAGTTGCCAAGAAAATAGATTTCAATCTATCTGGCACAGCCAAGATAGTTTGGAGGCTGAATTCCACTGTACTTACAGGAGAATTGCTCGGCAAATCCAAGTCTGATTTCAATCAGGCCATGTTGGGCTATCCAAATGTAGTTTCGGCCAATCTTTCCTTGAGCCCTATCTGGAACCGCACTATTCCAGACAAGGCAAGTGATATAAAGATCATTGTGAATTATCCTATTGACGCCTCTCTATAATTTTGTTATATTTTTAAGACTTGATGATTGATCAAAAAAAGGAAAAGCTATTGTCTGTAAAAGGCGTCGTCACCGAAGCCTTACCATCGACTTTGTTTCGAGTAGAAATACAAGAAAAGAAGGAAGGTGAAGGAGATGAAGCAAAAGAAATTTTGGCCTATTTATCAGGGAAGATGAGAATGCACCGCATTAAGGTTTTGATCGGGGATTCTGTCGAAGTAGTGCTCGATCCTTACGGAGGGAAAGGCCGTATTATAAAAAGGTTGTAATTTTTCCCGAGATAGTGTATTATGTTTAGTACGTTTTATAGGAATTAATAACGTTACGAAATAAGGGTATTTTCCTTATTTTTGTTTTTTTGCGTAAAACCACATGAAAGTAAAGTCAGCCATTAAAAAAATATGCGACAACTGCAAAATAGTCAAAAGGGCTAGGCATTTGCGTGTTATTTGCTCTAATCCTAAGCACAAACAAAAACAATAATTTATGATGAGAATTTTAGGAATCACAGTACCAAACGAAAAGAGACTAGAAATTGGCTTAACATGCTTCTACGGTATCGGCCGTTCTTCAGCGCTTCGAATTTTAAAACAAGTAGGTGTCGACAGTGGAAAGAAAGCGAGTGAATTGACTGAAGACGAAGAAAACAAGATCCGCGCTGTCATCGAAAAAATCTCAATCGAAGGAAATCTAAAACGAGAAGTTAGTGCAAACATAAAAAGACTAAAAGACATCAAGAGTTACCGCGGAGTTCGCCACATGAAAGGCTTACCAGTACGTGGACAGAGAACAAAGACAAATTCTAGAACTGTCCGAGGTAATGTCAGAAAGACAATGGCATCTGGACGAAGAAAGGAATCTAAGACCTAGTAGCTCAATAAAGTAAAAAGTAATGACAAAAGAAAAAACCACAAAAGAAAATAAAGCAGAAGAAGTTGTAAAGACAGACGCTGCAGCAGAAGCGCCAAAGACAAAGGCTTCAAAGAAGAAGGTAACTTCTGGCGTTTTACACATCGAAGCTACTTTCAACAATACTAAGGTTACTTTCTCTGATAAGGGTGGAAACACTTTATTTTGGTCTAGCTCAGGATCTTTAGGTTTCCGGGGTGCAAAGAAGGGTACACCTTTCGCAGCGGGAAAGGTAGGTGACCTGATCGGAAGCAAAGCTATGCAAATGGGAGTAAAGGATTCTGATGTGGTAGTGCTAGGAGTAGGTTCTGGACGCGAGCCAGCCATCCGAGCATTTATGGCTCACGGTATCGAAATCACTGGAATACAAGATGCGACTCCAGTGCCGCACAATGGACCAAAGGCCAAGAAGCCCCGAAGAGTTTAAAAATTTTTATATAAACATTTATGATTACCAAACCAAAATTTAAAATTTGCCGAAGACTAGGACCAGGAGTATATGACAAGTGTCAGACTTCAAAGTTTTCTGCTACCACTGGCAAAGTAGCTCTGGCTGGAGCAAAGCGTCCAAAGGCTCTTTCTGAATACGGTACTCAGCTAAATGAAAAACAAAAAGTTCGATTTTCATACGGTATCTCTGAACGTCAGCTTTCAAACTACGTGAAGAAGGCTTCTAATGTCAAAGGTGCAGGAACTGCAGAAAAATTCTACGAAGGTTTAGAATCTCGTCTTGATAACGCAGTTTACCGCATGGGGCTGGCTGCAAGCCGTCGAGCTGCTAGACAAATGGTATCCCACGGACACTTCGTAGTAGGAGACACCAAGGTCACTATCCCATCTTACGAATTAAAGGTAGGGGATGTAATCAAGATTCGCGAAGGATCAAAGGGTAAGGGAATTTTTGCAAGTTTAGCAGAAAAGATGAAAGATTATACAGCACCGGCTTGGGTAAAGTTTGATTTAGACAAAATGGAAGGAAAAGTATTAGCAAAGCCTAAGAATGAAGAAACTTTCCTAGATTTGAACGCCGTGCTCGAATTTTATAGTCGTTAATATTATTAGTAAACTAATTTTTATATAATTTTTTATGTCCGAATATAAAATAATCATGCCTTCTAAGCCTCGTGTTGTTGAAGAATCTGGCAACAAAGGAGTTTTTGAAATAGATGGTCTATACCCAGGTTATGGCCATACTCTTGGCAACAGCTTGCGCCGGATCATACTATCTTCTATTCCAGGTGCGAGTATCACTGCTATCAAAATAGAAGGAGTTTCTCACGAATTTCAAACAATGGATGGCATCAAAGAAGATGTTATCGTAATGATTTTAAATTTGAAGCAAGTTCGTTTCAAAATGACTTCTGATGAACCTCAAACTGTAACTCTTTCAATCAAAGGACCAAAAGAAGTCACAGCTAGCGATATCAAAACTACTGGTCAAGTAGAAGTGCTAAACGGTGATATGCACATAGTTTCTGTTACTGGCAAGGTAAACCTAGATATCGAGCTAAAAATCGAAAAGGGTCTAGGCTTTATTCCAAAAGAAGCTTACCAAAAAGAAAAGGTAGACATCGGCACTATCGCTGTGGATGCTATTTTCACTCCTATCCGCCGAGTATCCTACGAAGTAGAAAACATGCGCGTAGGTGACAAGACAAACCACAACCGCCTAAAGATTTCTATCGAAACTGATGGAACTCTGACTCCTCGTGAAGCTCTCTCATACTCCATCGAAACTATGATCCACCAATTGAAGGCCATAGTGGACTTTAAGGAGCCTGAAGAAGCAAGCCCGAAAGCTAGCCTAGAAAAGAAAGCAGGTAAAGGTAAGGACGAAGAGAAAACTGAAGAAGATAAAGGCGGAGACGTAGCGGATATTTTGAAAAATCGAATCGATACATTGGACTTCTCTACACGCACTCTGAATGCTTTGACTGATGCAAACATCCGCACACTTGGCGGACTTGCTCGCAAGAAGCGCGAGGACCTGCTCGAAGTCGAAGGTATCGGTGAGAAGGGAATCACAGAAATTAAAAAGACCCTAAGTAAATTTGGCCTTAGTTTAAAGGAATAATATGAGACACCATAATTCTGTAAGAAAATTCGGACGAGTACGAAAAGTGAGAAATGCTCTCATAAACTCTTTAGCGTTGAACCTTATAGTTCGGGAAAAGATCAAGACCACTTTGCCAAAAGCAAAAGAACTTCGACCCTTCGTTGAAAAGCTGATCACTCGAGCAAAGAAAGGTGATGCTGCTTCACGACGTTTGGCTACTGCAAGTCTGTCTGGAAATACCAAGGAAGTTAAAAAGCTTTTCGATGTACTTGCACCAAAATACAAAGATGTAAAAGGTGGATACACACGAATAATGAAATTAGGAGTAAGAATAGCGGACGGCGCACCGATGGCTATAATCGAATTTGTATAAATATATGACAACAGAAATCAAAACAGTAGATGCATCAGGACGAACACTAGGGCGAGTGGCTAGTGAAGTTGCTAAGTCTTTGATGGGCAAGGACAAAGTTACTTTCGAGCGAAACACTTACACAGGAAGCCCTGTGACTGTGGTAAACGCTTCCAAGCTTAAAATCACTACCAAGAAACTGGAAGAGATTTATCATACTCGATATTCAGGTGTTCCAGGCGGACTACGCATTTTGACCGGTACTCATACAGCCAAGACCAAGGGTTACAAGGAGCTCATCAAGATGGCTACAGAACAAATGCTTCCTGATAACAAATTGCGTCGAGAAATGATGAAGAATTTAAAAATCACAGACTAATTTTATGGCAGAAAAGAAATCAACAAAAAAAGAAGGTGGTTATATCGAAGCTATCGGCCGAAGAAAGACTTCGACTGCGCGCGTACGAATCACCGAAGCAGCTAAGGCGAGCTTCGTGGTAAACGGCCTAGATGCAAAAGAATATTTCAAGACTGAAGAACAACGAAGGTCTATTTTAGATCCTATGGTAAAGGGTCTAGAAGTAGGTGAAGGCAAGCCATTGCAAAAATGGGCTGTGGAAGTGATGGTAAATGGTGGAGGAATTCATTCTCAATCAGGTGCTGTACGACACGGTTTAGCTCGAGCATTGGTAATGCATGATGAAACTAATCGTGGAAACCTAAAAACTCTCGGTTACCTTACTCGTGATCCTAGGGCAAAAGAACGCCGAAAATTCGGACTCAAGAAAGCTCGCAAAGGACCGAAGTGGAGCAAACGTTAGAAAACTAACACTTCTGAAATACCCCTTGAGAATAGGGGTATTTTTTGTTAAACTCAAGATATGTCAGACGAAGAAACTAAAAAAGAACCTGTAGATACCGAGCCGGAGGACGACGTAGTTGAATTTGAATTCAATGACGACGGGGAGGAAGACTTAAAGAAAACCCTTAAAAAACTCAGGACTGATTTGAAGGTAGCTAAAAAAGAAAAAGAAGAGTACCTCCTAGGCTGGCAGAAAGAGCGAGCAGATTTTGCAAACTACAAAAAAGAAGAAGACAACCGCCGAGTAGTGTTTAGTGAAGCTATGCGTGAGCGAATTCTTTCAAGTTTTCTTTCGGTTATGGATAGCTTCAATATGGCTTTTACGAATAAGGAAGCAT